>JARROU010000080.1:0-11025 GCA_037383585.1 Campylobacterales bacterium
CTTCTACATCGCCGCCGCCCTGGTCTGGGCCGCGCTGACCCTGCTCGGCCAGCACTCGCATGCCCACATGGACCCGATCCATTTCAACTTCTGGCTGGCCGTCTTCGCCGTCCCGCTCGCCTTCGCGGCCGCACTTCCGTATGAGCTCGGCAGCGTGTTCGCACAGGATGCACGGTTTTGGGCCGGGCTGCTCTTTCTCGCCATCATGGGACAAACCGTCGCCTCGACCATCTACTTCGTCGCCGCCGGGAAGATCGGATCGGCCCGGGCCGGAAGCTACATGTTCCTCGTCCCGCTGAGCGCCCTCGCAGCCAGTTTCCTTCTGCTGGATGAGCGCCCCTCCTTCTGGCTCATCGCGGGCGGAACCGTCAGCACCGCCGCCGTCTATTTCGTCAATGCATCAAAACGGCGCAGGCCGTAGGCCAAATAGAACCCGACACTGCGGTTTCTTAACCAAACGCCATTTTTTTACTACCAAATGTACATGAAACCGACTATTATGTAATAATCATTCAACATCCAAGCGTCGGCCGAATGGCCCGACGGTACTACCAAGGGACCCTATGCGCCTGCTGCTCCTGACCCTGCCCGCACTCCTGATCGCAGCCGAATCCCGGCCGTCGCTGCTCGAACGCATGGCGCGGCCGCAGTTCTCGCTGCAGAGCGACTGGCTGGCGGCTTCCAAAATCGAAGGGAGCGAAGGGAGCGTCCGCACCTCGAAACAGCGGCTCCGGGTCAGCACCGGTTTCGGCGGTCTTGCGTACACCCGCTGGTACTTCCACTGGAACGACGAACAGACCCTTCCCTTTTACCGTGGCAAAGCACCGATCGAACAGATGCAGCGCGTCAAAGCATACGGCAACTACTACCGCCGCCTCTCTCCCGAGTGGTCGACGCTTGTCATGCTCAACCTCAACGCGACCTTTGAAAAAGAGCTCGACGGCGATGCGCTTGGCGCAGGCGTACTGGGGTTTTTCTCCTACCGCCTGGACGGCGATCACTCCGTGCAGATGGGCGCCTTCGCCAACTACCACCCGGTGACGACGCTCGCCCTGCCCGCGCTCGGCTACAGCTACCGCGCCCGCGCGGATGACGGGCTGCAGATGGTGCTGGGGTTCCCCAGAGCCTACATCGGCTACCACGCGGCACCCGGCTGGCTGGTGCGTACAGGCTTCGTCTATTCGCAGGCGGTCATCCGCCTCTCGGAGCACAGCGGGATCGAGCCCGCCGGCTACGCCGAGGCGAGCGACTACCAGGCCAGTGCGGGCGTGCGCGCGACGTTCAAAAAACAGTGGGAGCTGAGCGCCGACCTGCTCTACGCCTTCCGGCGCGACATGGACATCTACGACCGCCGCGCCCGCCGGATCGATTCGTACCGCATCAAACCCTCCCCGGGCGCGATGCTGAAACTGACGTACGCATTCCACTGAGAGGAGTTTTCCATGATTATCGCCGTTTCCGCCTGCCTGCTGGGAGAAAAGGTCCGCTTCGACGGCGGACACAAGCACTTCCGTTTTCTGACAGAATCGCTCGCAGAGCACGCGACCTTCGTGCCCTTTTGCCCGGAGCACCTTGCCTTCGGTACCCCGCGCCCTTCCATCCGGCTGGTGCACGACGGCCCCCGCGAGTATGTGCTGTCGAACAAAACGGAAGACGACGTCACCGGGGCGCTGGCCGACGCCTCGAAGACGGAACTGGTGCGCCTTCAACGCACACCCCTGTGCGGGATCATCTTCAAAGCGAAATCGCCCAGCTGCGGGTTCGGCAGCGCAAAAATGCACCTGCCCAACGGCCACAGCGACGGCAAAGCGGACGGCCTGTTCGTACAAATGTGCAAAGAAGCCTTCCCCCTGCTGCCGATGGAAGAAGAGGCACGACTGCAGGACGCGTGGCTGCGGGAAAATTTTATCATGCAGATCTTCGCCTACGACGCGTTTGAACAGATGAACGCCGGGTTCAAAGGCATCAGAGATCTCGTGCGCTTCCATACCGTCAACAAGTTCCTCCTTCAGGCGAAAGACGAAGGGCTGTACCGGCAGATGGGCCGCCTCGTCGCCAATGCCGAACACCGGCCGCCGCAGGAGCTCCTGGACGAATACGAACGGCTGTTCAAGACCGCCATCGCGGAAAAAAGCTCCCTCCGGCGCACCCGCAACGTGCTCGAGCACATGGCCGGCTTCTTCAAGCACGTTCTCACGCCCGGGGAAAAAGCGATGCTGCACGAGCAGATCGACGACTACGCCGCGAAACTGCTGACCCTGATGACACCGATCACCACGATCCGGTTCCTGGCGACAAAATACGACATGCGCTACCTCCTCGACCAGACCTTCCTGGACCCCTATCCCAAATCCATGGCGCTGCGTTCGCACCTCGAGAGCGGCCGATGAGACGGCTGCTGTGGTTCCGGCGCGACCTGCGCGTCGATGACAATCCCCTCCTTGAGCTTGGCGGTGAAGTGCTGCCGGTCTTTATCTTCGACACCAACATCCTCGATCCTCTTGAAAGGACAGACCGCCGCGTCCGTATGATTTATGCCATGGTCTCCGACCTCAAACGGGGACTTCGCAAGATCGGCCTCGACCTTTTTGTCTATCACGGCGATCCGGTGCAGATCATCGGCAATCTCCAGAAAAAATTCGGGTTCGGCGAGGTGTGCGCCTCGGGGGATTATGACGCCTATGCCCTGGAACGCGACCGCCGGGTCTCGCACCTGCTGCCCTTCAACCGACTGCACGACCCCTATATCTTCCGGCCCGAAGAAATGCTCAAAAAAGACGGGACGCCCTACCTCATCTTCACGCCATTTTACAAGGCCGCCAAAGCGCGTTTCGGAACCGAGCAGCTGTACGAATACACCCCCGTCCCCCAGACACTGCTGCCCTGTGACGCCAAAATGCCATCGCTGGCAACGCTGGGCTTCGAAGGCGAAGCCCGGCTGCCCGAACCTCCGGATGTCCTGCTCGAACGCTTCGCGCCGAAACTGCCGGCGTACGGGGTACAGCGCGACCGCCTCGACCTCGACGCCACCTCGCACCTCAGCGTCGCGCTGCGTTTCGGGACGATCTCGGTGCGTGCCGTGCTGCGCTGGCTCTTCGAACGCAGACGCGAAAGGATTGAAACGGAGCCCTTTTTCCGGCAGCTCCTCTTTCGCGATTTCTACGCGCACCTGCTGTTTCATTTCCCCGACCTCGCATGGAAGAACTTCCGGTACGGCTGGGGCGGGAAGGAGGACAGGGAAAAACATGCCCTTTTCTGCGCAGGACGGACCGGGGTGCCCGTCGTCGATGCCGGGGTCAGGGAGCTGCTTGCGACCGGCAATATGCACAACCGCGCGCGGATGGTCTGCGCTTCGTTCTACACCAAGGACCTGCTGCTGCCGTGGCAGTGGGGCGAACGTTTTTTCGCGGCGCACCTGAACGACTACGACGCGGCGTCGAACATCCTTTCGTGGCAGTGGAGCGCAGGCACGGGCGTCGACCCGCAGCCCTGGTTCCGCATCTTCAACCCCTGGCTGCAGGCGAAAAAATTCGATCCCGACGCCCGTTACATCAAACGGTACCTCCCCGAACTGGCGTCTTTGGAACCGAAACAGATCCACGACGAGGCGTGGCTCCTGACCCACGACGTCCCGGGGTACCCGCATCCGGTCGTCGTGCACAAAACGGCCGCGGAATCGGCGCTTGCGTATTTCAAGTCGCACACATGAGCGACCATAGTGCTACAATAGAGATTATGGAAACCGAAACGGCAAAACAACGCATCCTCCTTACCGGGGCCACCGGCTACATCGGGCGGCGGCTTAAGCTGCATCTGCTTGAAGATACGAACGTCGCTTTGCGGCTGCTGGTCCGCCATCCCGATGCCCTGGGAAGCTCGGTGCGCGCACGGGCCGGGATCGTCAAAGGGAGCACCTTCGAGCCCGAAGCACTGGCGCAGGCCATGGAGGGAATCGACGTCGCCTACTACCTGATCCACTCGCTGGGCAGCGGGGACTTCGCCCAAAAAGACCGCACCAGCGCCGTCAATTTCCGCGACGCCGCCATCCGGGCGGGCGTGAAAAAAATCGTCTACCTCGGCGGGCTTGGCGTCAAAGAAGCGGGCACGAGCGAACACCTGCTCAGCCGGATCGAGACCGGCGAACTCCTTTCGGCCCGGCCCGAAAAGATCGACGTGCTCTGGTTCCGCGCCGGCGTCATCATCGGGTCGGGGAGTGCGAGTTTCGAGATCATCCGCAACCTCATCCAGAAACTGCCCGTCATGATCACGCCGAAATGGGTCGGCACCCGTGCCCAGCCCATCGGCGTCGACGACGTCGTCGCCTACCTGAACGCCGCCCGCACTCCCGCCATCGCAGGCAGCCACACGGTCGACATCGGGGCGGAGGTCCTCTCGTACCGGGAGATGATGCGCCAGTGCGCCGAGGTCATGGGCCTCAAACGCCTGATCCTTCCGGTCCCCTTCCTCTCCGTCACCCTCTCCTCTTACTGGCTCAACCTCTTTACGCCCGTGCCCTACGCCGTGGCGCGTTCGCTGATCGAGGGGCTCGGTTCCGAGGTCGTTGTGCAAAACGACAACGCCGCCCGCCTCTTCCCCGGCATCCGGCCGGTCCCGTTCAAACGTGCCGTCGCCAAGGCGCTCAACGAGGCCGAGGAGAACCAGGTGATCAGCCGCTGGAGCGACCGCGGCGGCGACGTCTGGGAGACCGACCACGGCCGCTCGATCGCCGACGCCGTTTTCGTCGACCGCAAAACCCTTCCGCTGGAAAACCGTACGGCCGAAGCCGTCTTCAAAAGCGTCTGCTCCATCGGCGGAAAAAACGGCTGGTTCGCCTACGATCCGCTCTGGAAGCTTCGGGGATTTTTCGACAAGCTCGCGGGCGGTGCCGGGCTCAACCGGGGCCGGCGTTCCCAAAGCGACCTGCGCGTCGGCGACAGCCTCGATTTCTGGAAGGTCGTCGACGTCGTGCCCGACGAACGGCTGCTGCTGTATGCGCAGATGAAACTCCCCGGAAAGGCGTGGCTGGAGTTCCGGATCGACGGCGACCGGCTCGTGCAAAGCGCCTACTTTATCCCCAAAGGCCTCTGGGGACGCCTGTACTGGTATGCCCTCATTCCGCTGCACGCCCTCGTCTTCCGGAACATGATCCGCTCGGTTCTCGAAGGTTCCGCACACTAGAGCGCAGCAATGAAAAAAGGGGGGCGCAACAGATGTCCAAATTGATCCAGCTCATTTACAGCAGTGCCGCGCGGCATGCCATGTCACCCCGGGAGATAAAGGCGCTTCTGACGCAATCGAGACGAAAGAATGCCAAAGCCGGGATCAGCGGAATGCTGCTCTATATCAACGGCAGTTTTTTCCAGGTGCTTGAGGGGGAAGAGAAGGCGGTCGATGCGCTTTTTTCGACCATTTCAAAGGACAGCCGCCATACGAATATCACCACCATCATACGTGAGCCCATCGCCAAACGTGCCTTTACGGACTGGTCGATGGGATACACGGATCTCAGTGAAGACGATGCTGATGCCATTCTGGGCATCAACGATTTTTTCGGCAGAGGCGACTCCTTTAACACCTTGACGCAAGGCAGGGCGAAAAAACTGCTGCTCGCCTTCAAGGAAGGACGTTGGCGTTCCCGCCTGAGCGACGCCACCCATCAGGAGGCCTATGAACCGACGGCACCGTATACGCCACCCGCTTCCGGCGCAATATCCGCCCGTCTCCCGGAGGACGCGTGTCCATACACCTTTGCGTTTCAGCCGATCGTCAACGTCACGACGGCAGAGGTCTTCTCATACGAGGCATTGATACGGGGGCACCATCATGAAAGTGCCCCGGAGGTGCTTTCAAAAATCAATGCGGCCAGAAAAAACGAGATCGACCAGCAGTGCCGTATCCAAGCGATCAAACTGGCCGCATCGCTGGGGCTTTCTACGCACCTGAACCTGAACCTGCTTCCCAAAAGCATCGAAACACTGCCGTCGTCCATCCGCACCGTTCTGGAGACCATCAAAGCGTGCGGCCTTCTCCCGGAGCAGATCATTATCGAGGTCCTGGAACATGAATTCATCAGCGATCCGGACCACTTCCGCACGGTCGTCAACGAATACCGAAGCTCAGGGCTTCTGTTCGCCATCGACGATTTCGGCTCCGGCTATGCCGGGCTGAACCTGCTGGCCGATTTCCAGCCCGACTTTATCAAGCTCGACATGCAGCTGGTGCATCAGATCGACCGTAAACGCCCCGGCGTTCGAAGCCTTGCCGAACCCGCAACCGCTCCTCCCCCGGAATTAAGCGAAAACATCCCCGGGTACACCCGAAAACCGCTTCCCGCGAACGCACCGCAGGCCAGAGCGGCCGCGCTCTGCCGCGCTTTCATCAACAGACATAAAACCTCTACGAACCGCTTCGCGATTGCTATAAGATAGATGCATAACCGATCTCATGCAGAGGAGTCAACATGAACATCTGGATCGTCGGCGGCAGCAGCGGCATCGGCCTTGAACTGGTCAAACGCTGGCTCATGCAGGGGCACCGTGTCGTCGCCAGCGCGCGCGGCGCCGAACGCTCCGAAGCGCTGGAAGCCCTGCACAATGTCTATGAACCGCAGCTGCTGCGCCTCGACCTCGACGTTACCCGCTCCGACAAGACGGAGGAAGCCTGCCGGCGTGCCTGGGACGCCTTCGGCGGGCTGGACCTGTGGTTCTACAACGCCGGGGCCTACGAACCCATGCGGGCCGAAGCGTGGGAGCTGTCCCATTTCGAGCGGATGGCGCAGATCAACTACCTCGGCGCCGTGCGCCTGATGACGCACCTGCTGCCCTATTTCGAACGGCAGGGGCACGGCCGCTGGGTCTTCAACGGCAGCCTCGCCTCCTACTTCGGCCTTCCGTACGGCGGCGGCTACAGCGCGCCCAAAGCGGCGCTGATGAACCTCGCTGAATCCATCCAGCCCGAACTGCTGGCAAAAAACATCAAACTACAGACCATCAACCACGGTTTCGTCAAAACGCGTCTGACGGACAAAAACGACTTCGACATGCCCGAACTGATGGCGGTGGAAACGGCGGCGGAGAAGATCGCCGAGGCACTGGAAGGTCCCTACCGCTTCGAGACCCACTTCCCGCCGAAGCTCTCCTTCTTTCTGCGGATGCTCCGGGTCCTCCCCTACGGGATCGCGCTGGCGCTGACGCGCAGGATGCTCAAATGAATACGCACGCACACGCCGAAGCGTACGCCCGTTTTTTCGAATCGCTGACCCCCGAAACCTCCCGCGAAGCCTATGAAGCCGTCTTCGAACCCGACGTCTGCTTTGCAGACCCGTTCCACCGCTTCAAAGGGATCGACGCGCTCAGAACGCTCTTTGACGGAATGTTCGCCGCCGTGGAGGCCCCCGCCTTCGTCGTCGACGAGATCGTCTGCAGCAACGGGGTGGCTTACCTGCGGTGGGAATTTTCCTACCGCCCCTCCTTCGGCCGGGAGCGCCGCCATTTCGAAGGCGTCAGCCGCGTGCAGTTCACCGCCTCGGGGCGCGTCAGTTCGCACATCGATTACTGGGATGCCGCCCGCAACGTCTATGAGCACCTGCCGCTGGTCGGCAAAGTGGTCGCCTTTCTGCGCGCCCGGATCGCATCGTCATGAAAAAGCACGTCACCGCCGGCGAACTGGTCTACTATGCGCTCCCCGCGTTCCCCATCGCCCTGCTCGGTCTTCCGCTCTACATCTACCTGCCCACCTACTATGCCCAGGAGCTGGGGCTCGGCGTCTCCGCGGTCGGCCTCATCCTGCTGGCCGCCCGCCTCTTCGACATGGTCACCGACCCGGCGGTCGGGATCGTCAGCGACCGGCTGGGCGGGCGCAAACCGCCGATGCTCGCCGGGGCCGTGATCGTCCTGGGCGCCTTTTTCGCACTGACCTACCCCGATGCCGACGCCGATGCCTACTGGCTCCTCGGGTTTTCGCTGCTGATCTATACCGGCTGGAGCCTGTTGAACATTCCCTATCTCACGCTCAACGCCGAGATCAGCCCCCATTACCACGACAAGACGCGGCTCGCCGCCGCGCGGGAGTTCGGGGCCATCATCGGCGTCGTGACGGCGTTGACCCTCCCGTACGCTTTTTCGATCGCCGATGATGCGGGCGCCACGCTGCAGCTGATGTGGCAGATTCTGATGCTCCTGACCCCGCCGCTGATGCTCCTGGCATGGTACGGCATCCCCGAACCGGAACGCAAAGCGCAGCACCGTTCCCCGACGCTTAACGCCCTTCGCACGCTGTGGCGGCGCGAAGACGGCACGCCCCGCCTGATGGCGGCCTACCTGATCAACAACCTGGCCAATGCCCTCCCGGCGACGCTGTTTCTCTTCTTTGTCGAGCTCGTCCTGCGCACGCCGTACGACACCGGAGTCCTGCTGCTGGTCTATTTCGTCAGCGGCCTGGCGGCCCTGCCCCTGTGGACCCGCCTCTCCAAACGCATCGGCAAACGGCGCAGCTGGATGCTGTCGATGCTGCTGGCTTCCGCCGCGTTCGCCTTCGTTCCGCTGCTGGGCGAGGGGGACACGACATGGTTTTTCCTGATCTGCCTCGTCTCTGGCTTCAGCCTGGGCGCGGACATGGCCCTGCCCGCCGCCATACAGTCCGATGCGGCCCATGCGGCCGAAACCGGGGGCGAACGGGTCGCCGGCATCTTTTTCGGCCTCTGGTCCATGCTGACGAAACTGGCCCTGGCCCTGGCCGTCGGCCTCGCCTTCGGGCTGCTGGGCCTCGCAGGCTTCGACCCGGAGGCCCCCTCCGCCGCCTCTCTGACGCTCCTCAGCCTCCTCTACGGCGGCCTGCCGGTCCTGCTCAAAGTCGCGGCACTGCTGCTGCTCGGGCGCTACCGCGAAGTCTCCCCGGGCGCGCATTAGCGCCCGCAACAACGAATCGACAAAAATCCGCTACCAACGTTCGGCGATCCGCAATAAGATAGAGGGATAAAACCAAGAAAAGGAGGCTCCGATGCGCCCCCTACTGCTTTGCATCTTCACCGCTTCGCTCTTTGCGTCGGCCCCCGCGCCGGTCGCGCACGTCGATGCCGAACGTTTCAGCGGGCTGTGGTACGAGATCGCCCGCACCTACAACTATTTCGAAAAAAAGTGCGTCGCCGCGACGGTCGAATACACCCTCCTCGATGCGTATGAATACCGCGTGAACAACCGCTGTTTCGACACCGTCATCGGCGGCGACCTCATCGCGTATGAAGGAAGCGCCGAACCGGCGGAAGGCCGTTCGATGGCACGCATCGACATGACCTATTTCTGGATTTTCACCCGGGAGTACCGTGTCGTCTACCTTGCAGAGGACTACTCCCTCGCCGTCGTCTGCGACAACGCGATGGAGCACGTGTGGATCATGCACCGCAAACCGCAGATCGAACCGGAACGGCTCGAGGGGATTCTCGAACTGCTCGAAGCCCACATGGACCTGGAGCGCCTCATCTGGACGCCCCAGGATCCGGAAGGACGCTACCAATGAAGATCGCCGTACTGGGAGCGGGCATCAGCGGGCTGGGCGCCGCCTATCTGCTGAGCCGGACCCACGAAGTCGACCTGTACGAAAAAGCATCCCGCCTCGGCGGGCACGCACGCACGACCATGGTCGAAGAAGCGGGCCGCCGCTTCGGCGTCGATACGGGCTTTCTCGTCTTCAACCACGAAACCTATCCGCTGCTGACCCGTCTTTTCGAACAGCTCGACGTCGCCGTCGACAAAAGCGATATGAGTTTCGGGTTCTGGGACGAAACCACGGATGTCGCCTACAACGGGCAGTCGCTCGGAGGGATGTTCCTGCAGAAGCGCAACCTCTTTTCGCCGGTGCACTGGAGCATGATCCGCGACATCCTGCGCTTCAACAAAAACGCCAATGCCGACGTGGATGGCGACCGCGTCGGCGCCCGGGTCACCCTGGGCGACTACCTCCGTCCCTACGGCGAGGCCTTCAGACAGCGCTACCTCATCCCGATGGGCGCGGCGATCTGGTCGACGCCCAGCGACCGGATGCACGACTTCCCCGCCCGGACCTTCCTGCGCTTTTTCAAAAACCACGGCCTGCTCGGAGTCACGACCCAGCACCAGTGGCTCACCGTACGCGGGGGCTCGGTGCAGTACGTGAACAAGATCAAAGAGCGCGTCTCCGGCCGCATCGTCACCGACAGCGACGTCACCGCGGTACGGCGCGATGCGGACGGCACCGTGCTGGTGCGCCGCGACGGAACGGCGCAGCGCTATGACAAAGTGATCCTGGCCATGCACGCCCCCGACGCGCTGGCACTCCTCGAGGATCCTAGCGACGCAGAGCGCGAGATTCTGGGGGCATTCGCCTACAAGGAGAACGACGCCGTCTTGCACACCGACCCCCGGGCGCTCTACCCCGACCGAAGACTCTACGCCGCATGGAACTACAAGACCGGCGGGAATAAAGACGCGGTCACGCTCTCGTACTGGATCAACCGGCTCCAGAACCTGCCAGGCGAACGCGACTACTTCGTCTCGCTCAACGAAACCACCGCACTGGACCGCGTCGTCGAGCGCATCCGCTACGCGCATCCGCAGTTCGACCGCCGCGCCATCGCGGCACAGGCACGGCGCGGCGAGATCAGCGGGGTGCGGAACACCTACTATGCCGGGGCCTACTGGCGCTACGGGTTCCACGAAGACGGTCTCTGGAGCGCGAACACGATCGCCGCCGAGCTGGGAGGTGCGTTATGAGCCACCGTTTCCTCGAAGGCACGGTGACCCATCGCCGCCACTCGCCGAAAGCGCATGCCTTCACGTACCGCTATTTCATGGTCGACATCGACGTCGGCGCACTGGAGTCGCTCGAGCGCAACGCGCTCTTTTCGTACAACGGATTCAACCTCTTCTCGTTTGACAGCAAAGACCATTTCGGTTCGCACGCATCCTTCCGCGAAAACGTGCTCGAACTGCTGAAAACCTTCGCACTCGAACCGACCCCGCAGATGCGGTTCGTCACCCTGCCGCGCATCGC
>JARROU010000081.1:0-5183 GCA_037383585.1 Campylobacterales bacterium
AGGCGGCCGAAGTTCGAGAGCAGTTTCCCGCCGCGCAGGCGCAGGCCGTAGGGCAGGGCGGTAGAGGTGAAATAGGCCTCCTCGATCTCGACGCCGTTCTCGCTGAAGTGGAAGACGCCGTCCATCGTGAAGTAGGGGTCGACGGAGCTGGAAAGCACCAGTTCGCCGTAGTTGATGTTGAAGCCCTCGGAGGCGTTGTAGGTGGCGTGGGAGTGTTCGCCGTGCGCGTGCGCCCCCATCAGACCGTGGGCGACGCCGGGCACCTCATAGTGGGCGATCTCGTCATTGCTTTTATTGCGGTAGACATACGAAGCGTCCAGAATCAGGGAGATGTCCGGGACGAATTTCGACTGTTCGAAGGTGCGTTTTTCCATTGGAAGGACGGTGGCGGCATCGCCGAAAAGCTGGCTGGCAAGCAGCGCGGAAAGCAGAAGGGTTTTTTTCATGGATGGATACTCCGTTTTTTCATTTTTTTGTTTGCACTCTATCCTTGTTATGGAATCGGTCGCAAACGTGTTTTAAATATGGTTGGTTTTATGAAAGGGGCGAAAAAACGGAGGGGCGCGCAGGGGAGCGAATTGGACGGCGAGGCGATCAATACTCTCGTACGATAAGGACGCAACCGCATCGAAGGGGAGGTCCGGGAAGGTTTGAAACGTCGCAATGACATCCGGCGCGGCCGTATGTTCGGCGACGGTACAGATCGGACAGTTGTCATGGGCATGATGGTGCGAAACCGTATGCAGGGCAGACGCGACGGTCGCTGTCAGGAACAGTGAGAGCAGCAGGATCCGAAGGCGTCTGATTTTCATGGGCGGAATTATACCAAAGTATTGTCGCCAGCGGCAGATCGGTCTCCATAAAATATTTAATAACATAAATTTGCAATATCTTAACTTTTGCATGCTACAATGGGCCACCTTCTCATAAGCGAGTCTTTATGAATGTATTTCCGGCAAATATCATGGTGGTCGACGATACGCCGACAAATGTCACGATGGTCAAACGCATCTTCGAAAAAGAGGGGTGCCGCGTGGTCGAGGCCGAGAACGGGGAGGCGGCACTTAGCAGGGCCGAAGATGAGAAGTTTGACCTGATCCTGCTCGACGTCATGATGCCGATCATGGACGGCTTCACGACCTGCGAACGGCTCAAGGCCCAGCCGAAGACAAAGGAGATCCCTGTCATTTTCATCACCGCGATGTCCCAGGTGCAGGAGATCAAACGCGGTTTTGACGCGGGCGGCGTGGACTACATCGTCAAACCCTTCAACGCGGCGGAGCTTCATGCCCGGGTACGAACGCACCTGGAGTTGAAAAGATACCGGGAACAGGAGATCGTCCAGACGCAAAAGGATATTATCTTCACGCTGGCGTATGTCGGCGAGCTCCGTTCAAAAGATACCGGGAACCATGTAAAACGGGTGTCGGAGTACAGCGGTCTGCTCGGAGAACTTTACGGGCTCAATCCGGATACGGTCGAGGTACTGAAAATGGCGTCGGCGATGCACGATATCGGCAAGGTCGCCATCCCCGACAGCATTCTGAACAAGCCTTCGACGCTGGACGAAAAGGAGCGCCAGACGATGAACCACCATACGCGCTGGGGATACCATATCTTCAGCCACTCGAACCGTCCTATCCTGAGAGCCGCCGCGATCGTCGCTGCCCAGCATCACGAGAAATACGACGGCACTGGCTATCCGAAAGGGCTTAAGGGAGAAGAGATTCATATCTTCGGCCGAATCGTGGCACTGGCGGATGTCTTCGACGCCCTGCTGACCAAGCGCAGTTACAAAGACGAATGGCGTGTCAACAAGGCGCTCTCTTATATCACCGAAGAGAGCGGACAACATTTCGACCCCGAGCTGGTGGAGCTTTTTGTCGACAATTTCTGGCAATTCCTGGAAATCCGTCAAAAACTCAAAGACTGATCCGCATTTGATGCAATCCTAACCCCCGCTTTGCTAGAATTCTATCACTAAAACTCACGGGCGGATGGCCCGATAAAAAGGCAAAACGGTATGAAAAGAGCACTGCTGAGCGTCAGCGACAAGAGCAATATCGTCGAATTCGCGGCGTCTTTGGTCAAGAACGGATACGAGATCATCTCGACAGGCGGAACGTTCAAGATGCTGAAAGAAGCCGGCATCGCGGCGATCGAGATCGATGAGGTCACCAAGTTCCCCGAATGTTTCGAGGGACGCGTCAAGACACTGAACCCTTACATCCACGGGGGGATCCTGCACCGCCGCGACAAGCAGTCGCACCTGGACCAGGCGAAAGAGCTCGGCGTCGAGGCGATCGACCTCGTCTGCGTCAACCTCTATCCGTTCAAAGCGACGATCGAACGCACGGACGATTTCGAGGAGATCATCGAGAACATCGATATCGGGGGACCGGCCATGGTCCGCTCGGCGGCGAAGAACTTCGACAGCGTCATGATCATCACCGACCCGTCCGATTATTCGCTGGTGCTGAACGCCATAGAGAACGACGAAAACAGCGTCGAGTTCCGCCGAAGCCTGATGATCAAGGCGTACGAACATACGGCGGCGTATGACAGCATGATCGCCAACTATATGAACAAGCGTTTCAACGATGGCATGGGCGAAAAGCAGTTCGTCGTCGGCAGCAAGGTGATGAACACCCGTTACGGCGAGAACCCGCACCAAAAAGGCGCGCTGTACGAATTCGAAGACCACTTCAGCAAAAACTTCACGACCCTCAAGGGCGAAGCGAGCTTCAACAACCTGACCGACATCAGCGGCGCGGTGAAGATCGCGGCGGCCTTCGGCGACGAGAACGCCGTCTGTATCGTCAAGCACGGCAACCCGTGCGGTTTCGCGATCCGCGGCACCCTGCTTGACGCCTATACCGAAGCGCTCAAATGCGATCCGGTCTCCGCGTTCGGCGGGGTCGTCGCCGTCAACGGCGTCGTCGACAAGGCGATGGCGGAGAAGATGAACGAGATCTTCCTCGAGGTGATCATCGCCGGCCGCATCACAGCGGAAGCGCAGGAAGTCTTTGCCGCGAAGAAACGGATCAAGCTCTTCGAGTACGGCAGTGACAAGATCGTCCTTTCCAATGACGCGAGTGACTTCAAACACATCGACGGCGGGTTCGTCTTCCAGGATGCGGACAAGGTGGGTGACGACGAGATCAGTAACGCCGAGCAGAAAAGCACGCTCAGCGCAGACACTGCGGCGATGAAAGATGCCGAGATCGCCTGGAAGGTCGCGGCGCTGACAAAATCGAACTGCGTCGTTTACGTCAAGGACGCGGCGATGGTCGCGGTCGGCATGGGGATGACGTCGCGCGTCGACGCGGCGCAGTGCGCGCTGAAAAAAGCGGAGGCGATGGGGCTGGACGTCACCGGTTCGGCGCTGGCTTCCGAAGCGTTCTTCCCGTTCCGAGACTCCATCGACGCGGCGGCGGCCGCGGGCGTCAAGACAGTCATCGAGCCGGGCGGTTCGATCCGCGACGACGAGGTCATTGCCGCGGCCGACGAGCACGGCATGGCGCTCTACTTCACCGGCGTACGCCACTTCCTCCACTAAATCTTTCGCGGCTCCGGCCGCAAGCATTACTTGTTTTTTTATTGCCTATATTTTTGCAAAGCTGTTTTTTTGTTCCCCTTTTTCTGTCACCCCAGGGTGCCTCCTCTTGAAGCTTTGCTTCAATTCACCTTGGCTTGCACAAAGAAAAAGCCGAACCGGGAAAAAGAAAGTGCAATTCCGCTGTCGCTGGTTGGGCGGGAGAATCCATAGGGAAAGAGTTTCTTTGTTTCGTTGAATCGTTTTGGTAATGTTTGTTTTTTGGTTTTTTATGGAAAAAGTTTGAATAAATTGGGAAATAAAAAAGAGAGTGGTCGGGGTGACAGGATTCGAACCTGCGGCCTCTTCGTCCCGAACGAAGCACGCTACCAGTCTGCGCTACACCCCGAGTAAGGCCGAAATTATACTCCTGAAAACTTAAAACTACCATAATGGCGTAACGGTAAACCTTGATTGACATAGACTCAACCTTCATGCTATAATCTTTTATAAAAAAACAAAAACATATACAGGTAATCCACTATGAGCAAGAGCCTTTACGACACGCTTGGCGTCAGCGAAACTGCGACCGAATCGGAAATCAAGAAAGCCTACCGCAAACTGGCGCGGCAGTACCATCCGGATGTGAACAAGTCGCCCGAAGCGGAAGAGAAGTTCAAAGAGATCAACGCTGCGTATGAAGTGTTGAGCGACAAAGAGAAAAAAGCGCAGTACGATCAGTTCGGCGACCAGATGTTCGGCGGCCAGAATTTCCAGGATTTTGCCCGTTCGCAGGGCGGCAATGTCGATCTGGACGAAATCCTGCGCCAGATGTTCGGTGGCGGCGGCGGTTTCGGCGGCTTCGGAGGCGGTTCCGGTGGATTCGGCGGCTTCGGCGGCGGTGGTTTCGGCGGATACCAGCAGCCGGTCAACCTCGACCTCGAAACTTCCATCACCGTGCCGTTCCAGACGGCCGTGCTCGGCGGGAAACATCACGTCACGGTGGAGGGAGAGAGTTTTGATATCAAGATCCCGGCCGGGATCAAAGAGGGAGAGAAACTTCGCGTTCGCGGCAAAGGGCGCAAGCAGGGCGGCAGCATCGGAGACCTCTACCTGCGGATCAATATCGCGTCCAACCCGGAATACGAGCGCGAAGGCGACACCCTGATCAAAACATTCGATGTACCGCTTTATGCCGCGCTTTTCGGCGACAAGGTCACGGTCAAGACCCTGGAAAAAGAGATCACGCTCAAGGTACCGCAGAATACCAAGAACGGACAGCGTTTCCGCGTCAAGGAGATGGGGGTCATGAACCGAAAAACCTCCCAGCGCGGTGATCTTTACCTCGTGGCGAACATTGTTATGCCGCCGGTGGATGCGTTGGATCCGGATCTGGTCGAAGCGATGAAAGAGAAACTGCCCAAGGAGTAAGCCATGCATACCTACGACGAACCGGTCTATCTGATCAGCATCGTGTCGAAGATCCTCGACATCCACCCGCAGACCCTCCGCCAGTATGAGCGCGAAAATCTGATCTCTCCGTCGCGTTCGGACGGCCGGATTCGTCTTTATTCACAGCGCGATATCGACCGCATCAAGCTGATTCTGCGTCTGACGCGTGAAATGGGAGTGAATCTGGCCGGCGTCG
>JARROU010000082.1:0-5174 GCA_037383585.1 Campylobacterales bacterium
GGGCGCCTTCGACGCAAAACCAAAACCCAAAAAAGCTACGCTTTTTTCCTGGTCGCCCGGCCGAGATAGAACCAGATTAACCCTCCGAGAACCAGAATGATGACCGGGGCGATGTAGGGACGTTCAGCGATAAATTCATACACGCCCATGATCGGTTTCCCTGCAAGGTAGCTTCCGATCCCGACGATCAGCGCCCATAGCACCGCCGCAAAGAAGTTGAGGACGGAAAACCGCATGAAGTCGTATTTCGTAAGTCCGATCGCCAGCGGGATAAGGGTTTTGATGCCGTAGACGAACTTCTGCATGAAAATGATCCAGCTGCCGTGCTTTTTCATCAGCATATGCGAGAGCGCAAGCTTTCGGCGGTGCTTATGAAAATAGTTCAGCACCTCTTTTTTATGGTAGCGCGCCATATAAAAGAGCAGTGTATCCCCGAGAAAGTTCGACACCATCGCGACCGCAAGCGCGATGCCGAGATCCATCTTGCCCATATAGGAGAGGACCCCCGCCGCCATCAGGCCGACGAAACCGCCGCCGAGCGAATAGAGAAACAGTGCAATGTAGCCGTAGGTCGTCAGGTTGGAAAACATGTCTTGCATAGCGTATCCGGATAAAAAATTAGGGGATTATACAGTAAAGCGAAGAAGGAAAAACAACAGCGGGGAAACCCCGCGCGGCTTATGAACCGATCTTCGGTCCGGCTTCGGAGTAGTCGAACTCGCTGTTCGTGTCCTGGTATTTCAGGAAGTTGTCGATGAACATGTTCGCAAGGCGGTCGCGGGCCGCGTCGAACTCTTCCTTGTCCTCCCAGGCGTTGCGCGGGTTGAGCACTTTCGGGTCGATGTCGCCGAGCGCCTTGGGGACCTGCAGACGGAAGGTCTTCGTCGTGTCGAATTCGCAGTCGTTGATCGTGCCGTCGAGGATTGCGTTGATGCACGCACGCGTGTCTTTGATGCTCATGCGGCTGCCGATCCCGTACGGCCCGCCGGTCCATCCGGTATTAACCAGGTAGACGTTGACGCCGTGGCTGTCGATCTTCTCGCCGAGCAGTTTGGCATACACCGTTGGATGCAGCGGCAGGAAAGCTTCGCCGAAACAGGCCGAGAAGGTCGCAACCGGTTCGGTGATGCCGCGTTCCGTACCCGCGACTTTCGCCGTGTAACCGCTCAGGAAGTAGTACATCGCCTGCTCTTTTGAGAGCTTGGAGACCGGCGGCAGGACGCCGAAGGCATCGGCGGTCAGGAAAATGATGTTTTTCGGATGGCCCGCCATCAGGCCCGGCTGGCGGTTGTCGATGTGCTCGATCGGGTAGGAAACACGGGTGTTCTCCGTCTTGCTGCCGTCATTGTAGTCGACGATGCCTTCTTCGTCGAACACGACGTTCTCCAGCAGTGCACCGCGGCGGATCGCCGCATAGATCTCCGGTTCGCTCTTCGGGTCGATGTCGATGACTTTCGCATAGCATCCGCCTTCGAAGTTGAAAACCCCTTCGTCATCCCAGCCGTGTTCGTCGTCACCGATCAGCGCACGGTTCGGATCGGTGGAGAGGGTCGTTTTTCCCGTACCGGAAAGGCCGAAGAAGAGCGCAGTATCTCCGTCTTTTCCAACGTTGGCGGAACAGTGCATCGCCATTTTGCCTTCCAGCGGGAGCCAGTAGTTCATCATCGAGAAGATGCCCTTTTTCATCTCGCCGCCGTAGTAGGTCCCGCCGACAATCGCGATGTTCTCTTCGACATTGAACAGCACGAACACTTCGGAGTTCAGTCCGTGCTCTTCCCATTTTTCGTTGACGGCTTTGCAGGCGTTGAGGAGCGTAAAGTCCGGCGTAAAGCCTTCAAGCTCTTCCGTTTCCGGTACGATAAACATGTTTCTGACAAAGTGAGACTGCCATGCCAGTTCGGAGACAAAGCGGATATTGCGGCGGCTGGACGGGCTTGCACCGCTGAAAAGGTCGTTGACGTAGAGTTTTTTTCCGGAGAGCTGCGCTTTGGCTACCGCGTATACCTCATCAAACACCGCCTTGGAAACCGGTTGGTTCACGTCACCCCATGCGATGTACTTGTTCGAAGGCTCTTCAAATACAAAAAACTTGTCCTTGGGGCTGCGACCGGTAAAGATACCGGTATCGACCGTCGTCGCTCCGCTGCTGGTCAGGTGACACTCGCCGTTGTTCAGTTCGTGCTCGATCAGCTCATCCATGGAAAGGTTGTAGAAAATCTCTTGTGTGTCCTTAATGCCTAATGCTGCCAGTGCTTCCGCATTCATCATCTCTTGCCTTCTCTCTCTTTTACTGTTTAATGTATGCTAAATCGTCTGCCGTTTCTTTTCGCTTAAGATGCTACAGCCCGACCGCATACAAAAACAAAGTGTGAAATTATACGCCGTCGAAGGCATAACCATCCTGAAGAACATGATTTAAGATGGCGGAAACGTTTTGCCGCGTCGCGGCTATCAAGCTGAATCCCCTTTTTCACGGGGGTTTCGACGAATGGCATTCTGTTTGTATCTCTTTAAAGATCTCCCCCGATTCCCGGCGCTTCACGATCGCTTCACAATCATTTTTTAAACTGCTTGCATCCAAACCAAAGGAGAAACATTATGAAAAAGTCACTTTTACTGGTCCTGACTCTGGGTGCCGTATTGAGCGCAGCGGACGGAGCCGCCCTTTACAAAAAATGCGCGGCCTGCCACGGCGCCGGCGGAGAAAAACACGCCCTGGGCAAAAGTAAGGTCATCAATACGATGACGCCCGCACAGATTGAGACCGCCCTCAACGGCTACAAAGACGGAACGTACGGCGGTTCGATGAAAGCGCTGATGAAAGGTCAGGCCGCCCCGCTCAGCGACGAAGAGATCAAAGCGATCGCAGCCTTCATCGGGACCAAGTAAGGCGAAAGACGGTCCGCCTTCCGGCGGACTCCGCGTCGACACGGATTCCGTACCGCCTTGCAATCTGCGCGACAAGATGCAGGCCGATCCCAAAACCGCCCCGGCTCTCATCCGCCCGGGTAAACCGTTCAAAAATCTTCGGCAGTTTTTCGCCGGGGATCGGGACACCGCTGTTTTCGATTCTGAAGAACCCTTCTGAAATTTCCACAAAAACGATCGTATCCATATCACTGTACTTCACGGCGTTGGAGAGCAGATTGTCAATAAGACGTGCCGCAAGCGTCCGGTCCATCATGACCGTCGCGGGAGCCCTGACGTCAAAGGAGACTTTCAGCCGCTTTGCATCGAACCGGGTTTGGAAATACTCCAGCCGCTCACGCACAAAGACTTCCAGATCGATCATTTCATCGCTGGTACGGATGTCACGGCGCAGCAGCAGGAAGGTCAGATCGTCGTAAATCGAGCCGATGGTACGGGCCGCCGTCTCGATGCGGGCGATCTTCCTGCGCTGCTTTTCGTCGAGTGCGGACGTATCCAACCGCTCCACATTCGTCAAAATTGCCGTGACAGGGGTATTGAGTTCATGGGTCGTATCTTTAATGAAACTGTCCAACAGGGCGACCGCCTCTTTCATCGGCCGCAGGAAGAGCCTTGAGAGCCCCACCCCGATGAGCAGCAGCACGGCAAACAGCAGCGCGCCGTAGAAGACGGTATTGCGCCAGAACCGCTGCCGCCACAGTCCATCATCTTCGGTCATCATCACCGTTTTGCCGTCTTTGAGCCCGTAGGAACCCATCGGGATGATTAGATAGATCCTGCCTTCGCTTTCATGAATACCCGGCGCAAAATCATATGGGATGACGGGAAGGGTTCCCCCGACACGTTTCATGCCGAGATAAAACGCCGTATCGTATGCCGGGTCTTTCGGGAACCGGTCGGCTTCCCCCTGCATCCATTGGATGAGTCCGGGCAGATAGCTTTCCCCTTCGAGCTGCATTGCCAACCGGTGCGACGAGAGCATTTCGGTCTTGGACGCACGAAAGTAGAGTATGCCCAGCAGTGCAAGAATCGCCAGGCTCATGAGCGTATAGAGCAGGACGAAAGAGCGGAACGTCCGATTCTCAGCGAAACTGATAGCCCGTACGTTTGTGACTGATGATACGGTCTTTTCCAATTTCATTCCTGAGTGTTTTTACATAGGTGCGCAGCGCATCCTCGCTGGGCGTTTCGTCAAAGCCCCACAGATGGGCATTGATCACCTCATGCGTCACGACATCCCCCCGGCGCTGCAACAGGAGTCCGAGAAGTTTTCGCGGCTTGTCAGCCAGTTTCACCGGCGCACCGTCGCGGTAGAGCAGCCCGTTTTGCAGGTCATACTCCAGCCCCTCCGCAAGTTCCATCCGTTCACTGACGGGGTGCGAAAAACGGCGGCGGAGCATGTTCTGGATGCGCAGCAACAGTTCTTTGAGCGAAAACGGTTTGCGCACGTAGTCGTCGGCACCGCTTTCAAACCCCGTTTCCGCATCGGCGGCGCTGTCGCGGGTCGTCAGAAACAGCGCCGGCGTTTCCACCCCGCGCCTGCGTGCCGCGCTCAGCACCTCAAACCCGCTCTTGCGCGGCACGTTGACGTCCAGGATCAGCAAGTCGAACGTCCGCTCGTACAACAGATCTTCCGCTCCCTCGCCGTCAAAGGTCCCCGCGACCTCAAACCCCTCCTCTTCGAGGTACTCTTTCAGGGTCTCGTGCAGCGTCACATCGTCTTCGAGCAGCAGTATCGTCGCTTTTTTCATAATCCGATTGTATCAGTATATGTTAAAATCCTGACAATGAAACGCCTATTTTTACTTCTTTTACCGATCATGATCACTGTCTGGATAACGGGGTGTGCCAAAAAACCGGCCCCTTCGGAACCGGTGCCGGTCCCTATGACGGAAGCCTATCTGCTCAAACATATGCAGGTCACTTTCGAAGATGACAACCTGTCCCTCAGTATTGTGCCTAGGACCATTCACAGCCAACCCCGTTTCATGGACGGGAACGCCACGCTCAGCACAACATTCGACGCCGAGATCACCCTGGACGGCCATGGAGAGATCTCGCAGATCAAACCGCCGAAATATCTGCTGCTCTTCAGTATGCGGGCCGATGCCTGGGGCGGATTCACGTCCGCCATCGACACGGCCGGAAAACACCATGTTGTCGTCCCCTACACCTCCTATATCCGCAAAGGCGTCTATTACGACAACTTTTACATCACCCTTTCCAGGCCGTGGCTCGAAACCGCC
>JARROU010000083.1:0-5157 GCA_037383585.1 Campylobacterales bacterium
GTTCGGGGTCGTTCAGGTCCGTGAACTTACGCTCGCGGATGTACTTGATGGCATCGCCGAAACGCTGGTCTCCGAACTGGAAGTTACAGCGCGGGCGTCCCATTGCCTCATAGCGTGCCGGATGGTGGTCGCGCAGATGGTTCAAGAAGGCATTGATTTCCAGGAGCTGTTTCAAAATAGCAATAATGAAAAGGGCGGTTGCCGTGATGAACAGAAGGTTAAGTGTCATGCCGCATCCTTTTGAATGGATCCGTTAAAAATAAAAGGGGGAAAAGCTGTTGCAGTGGGTAAGAGGTCCCCGAATTATTTGCGGAGCTCTTTGATACGTGCAGATTTACCGGCACGGTCGCGCAGGTAGAAGAGTTTCGCACGGCGAACACGTCCGCGGCGAAGTACTTTGATCTCGTTGATGCTGTCGCTGAAGATCGGGAAAACACGTTCGATACCGACGCCGTTGGCACCGATTTTGCGAACGGTAATAGTTTTGCCCGTTCCCTGACCGCGCATTGCGATACATACACCCTCGTAGTTCTGGATACGAGTTTTGTCACCCTCTTTAATGGTAACAGCAAGGCGTACGGTATCACCGGCGCGGAATTCAGGAATGTTCTTCTCAGCGACTTGAGCATTTTCGAAGTTTTCGATGTATTTATTTCTCATACAATTTCCTTTTTCTATGCTTTTTAAGCTGCTCAGGCCTGAAGAATTTAGTCTTGCATTCTGACAAGGCGAATTTGAGTGCCGCAATTTTACTGTGGTTTCCCTTTAAGAATTCTGATGGCACGTCCATATTTTCATAAAGGGGCGGTTTTCCGAAAGAAGGTGCTTCGAGCAGCGGCGTCTCGAAGCTCTCGACTTCGAGCGATTCGACGTTGCCGAGCACCCCTTCGATATTGCGGGCGATGGCGTCCGTCATGACCAGCGAGGGCAGCTCCCCGCCGGTAAGGACATAATCGCCGATGGAAAAGACCTCGTCCGCAAAGGTTTCGATCACCCGTTCGTCGATGCCTTCGTATCGCCCGCTTACAAAAGCGACGTGGCTTTTTTTCGCCAATCGCTTTGCATCGTTCTGAACGAAGGGTTTCCCCACGGGGGTGGCGAAAACAATGTGGACCTCAGGGGCATTTTCCTTGAGATGTTTCAGGGTGTCGAAGAGCGGCTGCGGCGTCATGACCATCCCGGCACCGCCGCCGACGGCCGTATCGTCCACCTTGCCGTGCTTGTTCGTCGTGAAGTCGCGCGGGTTGAGGTATGCGACGCGGAACAGGTCTTTGGCCTGGGCGCGTTTGAGGATGGAGTCCTGGAAGTACCCTTCGATCAGGTTCGAAAAGAGCGTAACGTACGTAAAGGTCATGACGCCTCCAGGATGTCCAGCGCGCCCGTGAGCGCAATCGTACCGGCATCGGTATCGACCTGCTCGATGAAGGGCGGCTGATAGGGGACGAGGAACTGCTTGGGCAGCCCCTGCTTGACGAACGCGTCATCGGTCTTGATCTGCAGGTAGTCGACGGCCCCGATCCGCTCGATTTCCAGCACTTTCCCCAATGTCACCCCGTTTTCGGTCACCGCGGCGCCGACAATGTCGAACCAAAAGTATTGCCCCGGCTCCAGCTTGCAGACTTCACGGGTACGGCCGTAGGTCGTGTAGACCATGGTGTTGGTGTAGCGCTTGGCGGCTTCAGGGGTGTCGATACCTTCGAGCTTGACGAGTTCACGATCGAGGTTGATGCTTTCAAAGAGAAGCGGTGTACGCTCTTTCGTATAAAAGGTTTCGCCGGGGACGAACTGTTCGGGGAAATCGGTATAGAGGTGCAGCTTCATATCGCCGCCCAGGCCGACGGTGCGGCCGAGCGTGGCAATATGGAGGAGCCGATCGTTATTCTGCCGCTTCGACATTGATGCGGTAGCTTTTGCCGTCTTTGGCCTTGCAGCCGGAAATGACGGTTTTGATCGCGCCGATCATCTTGCCCTCTTTGCCGATCAGCTTGCCGATGTCGGCGGGATTGGCATAGAGGACGACTTCGGCGATATCGTCACCTTCGAACATCTCGACGCGGATGTCCTCGGGATAGGAGGCGATGAGACGCGCGTATTCGGCGACGAAATCGGTGACCATCGTATTTACTTACCGGTGATCTTTTTGACGCGGTCGCTCATTGTCGCGCCGACGCCGATCCAGTAGTTGAGGCGCTCTTCGTCGATTTTCTGTTCTTTTGTCATCGGGTTGTACCAGCCGATCAGCTCGATCCAGCCGCCGTCACGGCGTTTGCGGGAATCAGTAACCGCAACGCGGTAGAAAGGTTGTTTTTTGCGTCCCATACGGGTCAGACGGATTGTTGTCATTATAGGTTCCTTCTATGGATAGTATTTTGAATGGTGGTTCGGAGGTCAGAAAAAGAAGGTAGCAGCGCTGCGGGACGATGAAGGAGTCACTCGACAATGGTTCCGCGGCCTCTTACCGTCTTATCGGAGACGTTCCGTGCCAACCGTTCGGTTATGCGATACGCTGATGTCACAGAGGTATTGTTCAAAAGCGTAAAACGATGGCGGAAGTATAGCTGAAGATTCTGTTTTTGTAAAGCAAATACATTCTATGCGACGTTTCGTCCGGACGAAACACAATCCAATCAAACGACGGAAGGTCGTTGCGCGTGCTTTGAAAGCCGTTGCGGAGGCATAAAGCCGGGAGCAACGAGCGATTCGCGCAACGACGATTTTCTTTTGGTTCTTTTTTTATGAAAAAGAAAAGAATGAGTAGAAGTTTAGCTTCATTTCTTGTGAAAAAGAGAAGAAGCGATGGTTTACCTAACGCTTAGCGCGGAAACCCGCCGCCCTGCATCTGGCTCATCATGTTCTGCAGATCCTGCATCCCTTTTTTGCCGGAGAACTTCTTGGCCATCTTCGCGGCGTTTTTGAACTGCTTGAGGATGCGGTTGACGTCCATCTGGTCCATCCCGGCCCCTTTGGCGAGGCGCTGTTTTCGGCTGTTGTTGAGCAGGTCGGGGTTTTCGCGCTCTTTCGGGGTCATGGAGCTGACCAGCGCCTTGATCTGCTTGAGCTCCTGGGAATTCTCCAGGTCGAAATCCCCCAGCGCCTTGGACATGTTGCCCATGCCGGGGATCATCCCCATGAGTGATTTCATGCTGCCCAGTTTCTTCATGCTCTCCATCTGTTCGAGGAAGTCGTTGAAGTTGAACTGACCCTTCTTGATTTTCTGGGTCAGCTTCTTCGCCTGTTTCTCGTCGATAACGCCCGCCGTCTTCTCGGCCAGACCCTCGATGTCCCCCAGACCCATGAGTCGGTTGACGATACGGTCGGGGATGAAAACCTCGAGGTCCTGCATCTTTTCCCCGGCACCGATGAAGCGCAGCGGAACTTCTACCTGAGAAGCGATACCGAGCGCCACGCCGCCTTTGGAGTCGCCGTCGTATTTGCTGAGGATGACGCCGTCGATTCCGATCTGTTCTTTGAAGCTCTGGGCCGTACGAACGGCGTCTTGCCCGGTAAGGGAGTCGGCCACATAGAAAATTTCACTCGGATTCGCGGCGTCGCGGACCTGACGCAGCTCGTCCATCAGCTCCTCGTCGATGGCCAGACGGCCGGCGGTATCGACGAGCACGACGTCGTAAAGGCTGCTCTTGGCCTTGGCCATCGCGGCGTTGACCACCTCGACCGGGTTCTTGGTCGCTTCGTCGTCGTAAAGGTCGACACCGATCTGCGCGCTGATCTGGCGCAGCTGCTCGACCGCCGCCATACGCTGCAGGTCGGCCGCGACGATCAGTACTTTTTTCTTCTTCTGCTCTTTGAGGTAGGTCGCCAGCTTCCCGGTCGTCGTCGTTTTCCCCGACCCCTGAAGCCCGGTCATCAAAATGACCGTCGGCGGGTTGGCGGCGAAGACGAACCCCTGGTGGCCTTCGGTCTTGAGCAGGTCGTAGAGGGCGTGGCGCATGGCGTCGAGGAACTGGTCCTTGCCGATGCCCGCTTTTTTCGTCTCCAGCTCGACGCGGCTGACAAGGTCCTTGACGACTTTGTGGTGCACGACGGCTTTGAGCAGGGATTTCTTCAGCTCGGCCAGCGCTTTTTTAAGCGCTTTTTCGTCGTCGTGAAATCGGATTTTTTTGATGGCGGAAGTAAACGAATCCGTCAAAGTATCAAACACGGTTGCTCCTTCGCTTTGCCCGGCAAAGCAGTGATTTTTAAAAAGTGATAGGTGATAAAAATGATTGTCGGCTATCAGAAATAATTGAGCGTATTATAGCGAAAGCGGCTTTGAAAGGTGTTTATATAAAAAACGGTAATCGGTGGGGACAAGTGTCCGCACCAGCCCGGATCCGATGGCGTTTCGAGGTCATTGCCGGTGCCGGATTCGTACACTGAAAAAGACGATGCAGAAATAAGATCCCAATCCTTTCTTTTATTTGAATAAATTGATTTGTTTTACTTATTTTACTTTGCTGTGTTTTTTTCGGGATTTCAGAACAATTTTCTCTGATTGATTTGGAGGTTTTTCTTTCGTGCCATGAGCCTGAAACCCCTTGTGTATGGGCTTATCGATTGATGTTTGTCCGTGAGCCTGGTCGTTATGATTCCTTTTTAATATAAAAAAGCTTTATTGGAAATATGTGAATTTTCATACGATTTTAAAAAAATATTAAGATGCTTGACATATAATTTTTTCTTTTTTAAATATCGGGAAAAGATATAACGTGATCTAATTTTATATCTTTCTTGTTTATCTGTATTTTTCCAAGGAGGTGCAGGCGTCATATAGCATTGCGATTATTGAGATCCGGATGGGAGGGTGCTTTTTTTGAATCATGTGCATGTTCAATAGAAAAGGCACAGCGAGGCGGTGGATAAGAGTAGAAAAAAATAGTGCATTTTTCTTATCCACTTAATAATAAATAGTTATGAAACTGTTGTTGTTTTTCACATTTTTACCGGCAAATGTTTAAATATAACCTAAATGTGATATAATACTTTTTCGTCGCACACGTTTTGTAGCTAGTTCTACTAAATAATAAAATTATAAGGAAGAGAAGAATGAAACAACCACTTGGAAACGTTCGTGGTATTTTATTGTCAAGCATTGTAGGTGCATCCCTGCTGTTTTCAGGATGCGGTTCCGGAGCATCAAGCGAATCGGACGCGCAGGGC
>JARROU010000084.1:0-6944 GCA_037383585.1 Campylobacterales bacterium
TTGCGCTGATCCTCTCCGAAAACGGTGCGATCCGCGATGCCCTCAAAGAGGACGACGACGAAACCGGCTTCCGCATCCTGAAGCAGATGATGGACACCGTATCGCAAAACACCTCCACCCTCGTGCGGGCGCAGATCATCACCGCCGACTCGAGCCTCTTCGCCCGCAGCTGGGACAGCGACAATCTCTTTTCGGGCATGCCGCTTGACACCTACCGCAACGACCTTGAAGACGTAAAGCTGCATAAAAAACCGCGTTCGTCCATCGAAGTCGGCCGCCGTCTCGGAATCAAGGCCACCGTCCCGATGTACGAGGAGAACGAACTGATCGGCTTCGTCGAGGTGCTGCAGTTTTTCGACCACAGTACCGACTTCTTCCACAAGTTCGGAATCGACCTGTTCGTCCTGCTCGACGACAGCTACTACAACACAGCCGTCTTGATGCAGAACAATCCCTCCGCCGCGTGGTACATCGTCGGCAACCGCCGCTACAACAACATCAACCTCAAAGTGCTGCAGCGCCTCGATTTCAAAAAACTGAAAAAGGAGCGGATCCTGCTCCAGGAAAACAAATACATCTTTTACGACCCCATGCAAAACGGTGCGGGCGAAACGATCGGCGCCTTCGTGTTCGTCATGCCGAAAAAAGGGATAGAGCATTTTGCACAGACCGGGGAAAACCTCTCCTTTCTGCTCGCCTTTTCGCGCAACAACCTCTACGACATCGTCAAAAAGGAGCAGTACGAGAACAAGGTCTATCACAGCGGATACGACAAGGCCCTGCTTTCGCTCAAAGACACCGTCCCCGAAGAGGACCGCGAACTCTTTATGGAAGAAGCACGCGACGTGCTTTCCACCTACAGCAAAGAGGAGCTGATCGCCCTGATGCTCCGCTACAAACTTGCCCGAAAGATAGAGGGGGAGATCCGATGAAGATCCTGCTGCTCGAAGACGAATACGCCCTGCGGGTCAGCATCGAAGAGTTCCTCGATGACCTTGATTTCGATGTCCAGACCTACGGCAACGGCGATGTAGCCTTCGATGCGGCCTGCGCCACCCGGTTCGACCTGCTCCTGCTCGACGTCAACGTCCCCGGACTCGGCGGCTTCGAACTGCTCAAAGCCCTGCGCGAAGAAGGGGTCGATACGCCGGCCATTTTCATCACCGCCCGCACCCAGGTCAAGGACCTCGAGGAGGGATACCGGCGCGGATGCTGCGATTACATCCGAAAACCGTTCGACCTCACCGAATTGCAGCTGCGCATCGAACAGGCGCTGCGCAGCCATTATTATAAAAACTCCGAAGCGATCATCCTCGCCCCGGACCTCGTGTACGATACGAAGACAATGCAGCTCCTTTATAAAGAAGAGCCCATCGCGCTGAGCAAAACGGAAAAGGACATTCTCGAAGTCCTGCTGCGACACGCCAACCAGGCGGTCTCGATGGGCATGTTCCAGGACGAAGTGTGGGGAGAGTACGTCGATCCGGCGAACATCCGCGTCCAGATCAACAACCTGCGAAAAAAACTGCCCGCCGACATCATCAAAAACCGCCGCGGCGTAGGATACATCATTGAAAGATAACCAGTACGCCGTCAAGAACGCCGTGCTCTACACGGCCCTGATCACCGTCATTCTGCTCGTGCCGCTTTACGTTTATACGGTCTACATGAAACGAATTCATGAGATCCAGAACGAACTGGCATTGAAACAACATTATGCCCGCATCATCAGCGCCATGGAAGAGTACGACGAAAACCGGGAGTCCTATTTCGAGTATCCGCGTTTCAAGCGGGTGCAGTCGGGCCTGTACGACCTGCATTTCAAACCCATCTTTACGTTGATCGATTTCCCGATGGAGCACTTCGCCGCCGGCTACCATATCGACGATACGCATGACGCCTACCTGATCGTCCCCCTGCCGAACAACCGCTACTTCGGCGCCGAATACCTGATCGTCGGGAACCATCTGAGCTACGCGCCGGTCTACCAGAAAGTGGCGACCATCCTTCTCGCCATCGTCGTTCTGGTCTTTTTCCTTTCGCTGTTTTTCCTCCAGCGCTTTGCCCAGCCGTTCCGCCGCATCAACCGGAAACTGGACAACTTCATCAAAGACACGGTCCACGAGATCAACACGCCGCTCTCCATTATCAACGTCAACATCGACCTGTTCAACCGCAAACATCCGCAGAGCAAATACCTGCAGCGCATCAAAGCCGCCTCCAAGACCCTTTCGAATATCTACAACGACATGGAATACCTGATCAAGAACAAGCAGATCGTTTTCGAACCTTCCGATGTGGACATGAGCGCCTTTATCCGCGAACGCATCCGTTATTTCAACGAAGTCGCCGCCATGAAAGGGATCACGATCGCGCCCGACGACGATGAGGACATCATGGTGCACATCAACCAGACCCAGTTGCAGCGCATTATCGACAACAACATCTCCAACGCGATCAAATACTCCCATGAGAACAGTATCATCGAGGTCGCACTGAAACAACGGGGCGACCGCTGTGAACTCACCTTCAGGGACTACGGCCTCGGAATTGAAGACCCCGAAAAAATCTTCGACCGCTATTATCGTGAAGAAACCGGCAAAGGCGGCTTCGGCATCGGCCTCAATATCGTCAAAGCGATCATGTAAGAGACAGGGATCACCCTGGAGGTCCGCTCGGAGCCCAAAAAAGGGAGCACCGTTACCTATAGATTCCCGCCGGACCGCTGCCAGACATCCTCCATTTGATTTCCTAATATCAATCATTAGAAAATATATCAATATTTTTTATACTTTTTTACATTATTTTTACATTCCGCCGTTACAATTTTCCAAACCAAGCAAGGAGAAACATGATGAAAAGGTGGTTGCTACTAAGCACAACCGTCGGTGTGGGTTTGGCTTTCGCGGCCGATCCTGCCAGTGCCATCGAACGTCCGGCAGCGGCACAGATCATCCAAAAAGATCTGATGGGAGCTGCCAAGGCCTATACGATGCCGACAGGCTGCATCACGACCGACAAAGATGCGATCGCAAGAGGGAAATACATTTTCCATAATCTCAACGGCTCCAAAGCCAAGGCGACTCCGCCGAAGGGGCTTGCCAAAAAGAATGCGGACGGTTCCCCGAAACAGTACGGCAACTGCGTTGCCTGCCACAACATCGAAGGGGCGAAAGGCGCCGGGAACATCGGTCCCGACCTGACAAACTACCATGCGTATTTTATCGCGACCGGTACGCGGGACAACGCCTTCGTTTACCAGAAGATCGCCGACCCCCGTGTCGACAATCCGAACACCCATATGACCGTCAACCTGACGACAGGCCTGTTCAACGAACGCGAGATCTGCGATATCGCTTCGTACATCGTTTCAGTTAAACAATAAAGGAGACCCCCATGCAAAGAAGAACATTCTTACAACGTATCGGACTGGCGGCGGCAGCGACCGCGGTCATCACACCACGGACCGTTCTGGCGGCGGAAGCACCGAAAGGCCCGAACGCAATGAGCATCGACTCGGCGCTCAAAGCCATTACGGGCGGCAAAGCAGTCACCCCGTCGAAAAAAGTACACCTCAAAGCGCCGGAAATTGCGGAGAACGGTGCCGTCGTCCCGGTCACCGTCGAAGTCGATTCCCCGATGACGAACGACGACTACGTCAAAGCAATCCATGTCTTCGCGACGAAAAACAGCAACGTCCGCTGTGCCGACATCATGCTGACGCCGGCCAACGGTGCAGCGATGTTCGCTACCCGTATCAAACTCGGAAGTTCCCAGGACGTTCTCGTCGTCGCCGAAACCAGCAAAGGCGAATTCCTCAGCGCGAAACAAAGCGTCAAAGTCACGATCGGCGGCTGCGGCTGATCGCACCCGGAACCAGGCATCATCAATAAAGGATTAACAATGGCAGAAAGAAAATCACTGATCAAAATCAAACCGAAAAAATACAAAACCGGCGAGATCGTAAAAGTCAACTTTATGGTCATGCACCCGATGGAAACCGGGATGCGCAAAGACAAGAAAACAGGGAAACTCGTCCCGGCGGACTACATTAACGAAGTCAAGTTCTTCTTCAATGACAAGCCGTTCACGACGATGCAGGTGTGGGAATCCGTTTCCACCAACCCGGTCTTTACGATCAACTTCAAAGTGCCGGGCAAGGGTACGCTCAAAGTGATCTACAAAACCAATACGGGCGAAGTGCACGAGAAGACGAAAAAAGTCAAACCGAAAGGCTGAGACATGAAAACAAAATCAATCCTAGCGGCCACACTGCTCTGCGGTGCCCTGGCCATGGGCGGCGAACAGTTCGCGATGAGCGACGCCGACCGCGCCCTCTATGCCGAACTGCTCGAGAACAACCCTGCGGAGATGGACGTCGAATGGGGCGGTGAGATGGTCGAGGAGTACTGCGGCGGTGACGAGGGTCTGGCCAAGTTCATGGGGGTCTCCGAAGCGAAACTCCCCGAATACATCTCGGGCTTCCCGCGCTACATCAAAAAGTTCGACATGGTGCTCGGCGTCGACCAGGTCATGCAGGCACTGATGGCGCAAAACGGCCACAAGCCGTTCAAGCTCAAAAGCAACGAAATGTTCGCGATGCTGGCCTATGCGAAATCGCTGGCCAACGACGAACCGGTCCGCATCGACGTCAATGCGAACCCGCAGATGAAAGCGGCGTACAGTCTCGGTGAGGAGGTCTTTATGACCAAGCGCGGCGGCCGCGGGCTTTCGTGCAACAGCTGCCACTCCGCCGATATCGTCGGTTCTGTCCTTCGCACCCAGCCCCTTCCGGATCTGGGCGAAGCCGGTGCCGGCGCGACCTGGCCGGCGTACCGGATGACGAAATCCTCGCTGCGGACCCTGCAGCGCCGTTTCCAGGGCTGTATGAAGAATGCCCTGCTGGCCGTGCTGCCGATCGGTTCAAAAGAGATGGTCGGACTTGAAGTCTACGTGACCAATCTCGCCAAGGAAAAAAACAAAACGATTGCGATCCCGGGTCTCAAGCGTTAAAGGAAACTTATGGACATTTCAAGAAGAGATTTTCTGCAGATCGCGGCCGCGCTCGGGCTCGTGACCGTTTCCAACGGCTGCGCCACGACCGTCAGCGACAAAAATCCCGCGGACATCACGCTGAAGCAGCACGGGCAACGTAACGCTGTTGCACATCTGCGATCTGCACGCACACATCAAGCCGCTGTACTGGCGCGAACCCTCGACGCTGATCTCGGCGCCGAACCTCGTCGGCACGCCGGGCTTCCTGTGCGGCGAATCGTTCGCGAAACATTACGGCCTGGAGCCCAGCTCGCTCGATGCCTATTTCGACACCCATATGGATTTCGCTGCCCTGGCAAAAAAATTCGGGAAGATGGGCGGCATCGCCCATATGAAAACCCTCATCAATGAGGTCGAGCGCCAGCGCGGCAAGGACAAGGTCATGCTGCTCGATTCGGGCGACACGTGGCAGGGAACGGGCGTGGCGCTCAAAACCCGGGGCGAAGCGATCGTCAAGGCGCAGAACTACCTCGGCGTCGACGTCATGGTCGGACACTGGGAGTTCACGTACGGCAAGGAGCGCGTCCAGGAACTGATCGGAAAACTCGATGCGAAATTCGTATCGCAGAACATCATCGGGGACGATCCGTTCGCCGACGAGTACGAAGAGCTGATTTTCGAGCCCTACACCATCGAAGAGCGCGGCGGCGCGAAGATCGGCATCATCGGCCAATCTTTCCCGTTCACCTCGACGGCGAACCCGAAAGAGTTCACACAAGGGTGGAGCTTCGGGCTGCGCCTCGATACGCTGCAGGAGTACGTCGACGAACTCAGAAACGAGCACAAGGTCGACTGCGTCGTCGTCCTTTCACACGACGGCTTCAGCGTCGACCAGGAAGTCGCGCGCAAAGTGCACGGCATCGACTTCATCCTCAGCGGCCATACGCACGACCCGTCGCCGAAACCGATCGTCATCGACGGTACGGTGATCGTCATTGCAGGCAGCCACGGCAAGTACGTCGGACGCCTCGATATCGACATCCAAGACCATAAGGTCAAAGGGTATGAGTACAAACTGATCCCGATCGCCGCGAACATCATCCCGGCAGACCCGGCGGGTGCAAAGCTTGTCGAAGAGCTGTACGCACCGTTTGACAAAGAGTTCAACGAAGTGCTGGGCCGTACGAAGGGGCTGCTGTACAAGCGCGATACCTTCTTCTCGACCTTTGATCAGCTCATCAATGACGCGATCATGGACGAGATGAAGTGCGACATCTCCTTCACACCGGGCTACCGCTGGGGGACGACCGTGCTGCCGGGCGACGACATCCTGATGGACAACGTCTACGAGATGTGCGGCATCACCTATCCGGACGTCTACACGTTCGAGCTGGGGGGCGAGCGTATCGCACAGCTGCTCGAGGACATTGCCGACAACGTCTTCAATGCCAACCCGCTGTATCAGCAGGGCGGTGACATGAGCCGCCTGGGCGGGGTCACGTACGATATCACCGTCGGCAATCCGAGCGGAAAACGCATCACCAATCTCAAAGTGGGAGGAAAGCCGATCGACCGTAATCGGACCTATGTCGTTTCGTCTTGGGGAGGCAACCTGCAAAATGCGGGCGAAAACCTCCAAAAAGACAAGATCCGCCCGGTCTACGACGTCGTCCGCGACTACATCCGCCGCAAAAAAGTGGTGGACGTCAGCAATGCCGGCAATGTCAGACTGCTGGATTACGACTGCGGCTGTCCTGCAAAAGGAGGGGGTTGTTCGTAAGCGGCGCTCCGGCCGTGCCTGAGGAGTAGGTTTCTAAACAAAGGAAGGCGGCAGCTGCTACCTGCCGCCAATCAGTGAGAATGTCGCATGGACAGTGGTTCATCACCGGCGGCATTATCTCACGTCAACAATTAAAAAAAGGATGAGAAAATGGCGAACGTCAAAAGAG
>JARROU010000085.1:0-5130 GCA_037383585.1 Campylobacterales bacterium
CGCTCGGATTCCAATCGTGCTTTTCCCCGTGACGTGCATGCAGTTTGCCGTCGATCAGCCTGTAATGCATCTGGGTCACGTCGCTGACCAGTACTTTTCCCTCTTGAAGCGCTTGTAATACTTCTGCTTTGCTTTCCATGGCATCTTCCCTTTAATCGGCTCTGCAAAAGGCCCGAGGTCTTTTGGTAAAACCGCTCTGAACGGACGGCGCCGCCGTCCGGAGAAGATCAGAGAATGTTAACGTTCTCTGCCTGCGGGCCTTTTTGCCCTTCGCCGATTTCGAAAGAGACTTTCTGCCCTTCGTCAAGGCTGACACGCTCGAAACCGGTGCGGTTGACCTGACGGAAATGGACGAAAACGTCTTTCCCGCCGTCATCCGGTTGAATGAAACCAAAACCTTTTTCGTCGTTGAACCATTTGACGGTTCCTGTTACCTGAGTTGCCATAGCAATTCCTTTTATGATACTTCTGCGGACGGAGTCAGCATCGTATTGTTTGAGATATGCTTCAATTTGAAGCGGTCGAAAATATAATGTGGAGCATTCTCTGTGAGTGATTGTACTGTTAACGAAGGGTCATCAATAAAAAACAAACCAAAGATGAAACTCTAAATCATCTTTCAATAGGCATATTATAGCCAAATTAGCAAACATCGAGAAGCCGATCGACGAACTTGGTTCATTTAACACGACAACTCCCTATAAACGTTCAATTCTTTTTTAAGTATTCCACTTATGATTTCTGATTTTTCGTTAAGCCCATCCGTAATAAAGTGAAGGATTAGGGAACTCCAAGCGGAAGGATGGATTATGAAATACCTGCTTGTTCTTATCTTTTTCGGCGCAATGGTCTGCGCACAAAACCTTGCGGAGCTTCAGTCGGCCGGGGTAACGGTGACAGACGACAGGGGCATTACCCACAGTGTCAAACGGATCATCCCGGCCGGCTGCAAGGTACCGATCACCAACAGCGCCATCTGGGAAGGGGAGTTCAGCGATCCGGAAGTCCCGGCACGCTGCAAGATCACCCTGGTGAAAACCGCCGGTAAAATCTCCCCGATGACCATCGCCCCGGGCGTGGAAACCTATGGTGAACTGGAAGTGCTCCGGTTTATGAAGACCATGAAGGATCCGAAGAATAACTACCTGCTGGTGGATTCGCGCGGCAACGAGTGGTACCGTTACGACACGATCCCCGGTGCGGTCAATCTCTGGTTCCTGCCGATGAAAGAACCGGAAAAATTCCCGAAGCGCTTCAAGGCCATTTATGATCAGCTCGGCGTGAAACGGGGCAAAGACGGCACGTACGACTACTCCGGTGCGGCGACGATTCTGCTCTTTTGCAACGGGGCGTGGTGCGGACAGTCTCCCGCGGCGGTGCGCAGCCTTCTGAAGCTCGGCTATCCGCCCGAGAAGATGAAGTGGTACCGGGGCGGCATGCATGCATGGAAAAGCCTCTCCATGACGACGACGCGCGGGGAAGATGAATAAGCATGCTTAATGATCCTTTTACATTTGAGCCTATATCATATAGGTAAACACTGGGAGGTCGGAGATGACGCAAGAAGAAACCAAAGAGTTTGAAACACTGCTGCTGAGCATGAAAGCGGATATCGAATCCAACATCGCCCGTCTGATGGCGGAACGCGAAGCGGTTTCGACCGAAGATGAGATCGACGACATGGAAGACGAGGCCTCGCTTCAGAGCGAAAGCATGCATGAAGAGGCGCTGCTGAAGCAGCAGCAGCACGAACTCGATGAAATCAATCATGCACTCGACAAGATCGAAAAAGGGACCTACGGCATCTGCGAAGCGAGCGGTACTCCCATTCCGCTGGAGCGCCTGCGCGCCCGGCCACATGCACGTTACGGCTATGAGGACCAGCTCAAAGCCGAACAATAGAACGCATCCTGTGTTGAACCGGGACGGACGATGATGGTCCGTGAGCGTTTCCGGCTGGCCGAGGTTTCGTGCGCGGCAATCCGGAAGAAAGCCGTCTGCTTCGGTTTCGGGGGCTTCGGCGAAGCGGTCTATTACCGTACCTACAGCCGCATCAGGGAGGACGGCAGCCGGGAAACATGGTCCGATACCGTCATCCGTGTCATCAACGGCGTGATGTCCGTCCGGAAGAGCCATTGCATTGCCCACGGACTTGCATGGGACGATGATGCCTGGCAGCCGTATGCACTTCAGTTGGCCGAAACAATGTTCGATATGAAGTGGCTCCCGCCCGGACGCGGGTTGTGGGCGATGGGAACGGACTACATCTTCGAACGCGGCAGCGCCGCGCTCAACAACTGCGGGGCGGTCGATACGACGGACCTCTCAGCCTCGGCCGACTGGCTGATGGACATGCTGATGTGCGGCGTTGGCGTCGGTTTCAACACCGCGTGGCGCGGCAGCGCGGCCGCACCGGACAAATCCTCATCGCATCTTTTTGTCATTCCCGACAGCCGGGAAGGGTGGGTCGCCTCCGTCCGCCTTTTGATCGAGAGCTATACGAAAAGCGGCCCCTGGTACCGTTTTGATTATTCGAAGATCCGTCCGGCCGGCGCACCGATCCGGGGGTTCGGCGGGACGGCGGCAGGTCCCGCCCCCCTGGAACGCCTTCATGCCCGCCTTGAACGCATCCTGGATGACTACGGCAGCGGTCTGCACGACCGTACGCGCACCGTCGTCGATGTGATGAACGCGATCGGGGCCTGTGTCGTCGCCGGCAACGTCCGGCGGAGTGCGGAGATCGCTCTCGGCGCTCCGGACGACGAAACCTTCCTCTCCCTCAAAGATTTCGACCGCTATCCCGAGCGCGGCGACATCGGCTGGATCTCCAACAATACCGTTCTTCTGAAAAGCGTCGAAGATCTACGGCACCTTCCGGCTGTGGCCGAGGGCATCCGGCGCAACGGCGAACCGGGGATCATGAACCTGGTCAACGTCCAAAGATACGGGCGCTACGGCGAAAAGCGCCGTGACCGCGCGTGGCTGACGAACCCTTGTTCCGAGATCCCGCTGGAGGGGTTTGAACTGTGCAATCTCGCCGAGGTGTTTCCGGCGCGCTGCGCGGACGAGGCGGAAATGCAGAAGGCCCTTTCATGTGCCACGTTTTACGCTTCGACGGTGACGTTGCTGCCGACGCACCGGGAAGAGACGAATGCCGTGTTGACCCGGAACCGCCGGATCGGCGTCAGCATCTCCGGCCTGGCGGATCTACTCGATCGGTGGGGGAGCGACGAACTGACACGGCGGCTACGCAAGGGCTATGCCCTCGTACGCTCGGTCAACCGAAGGCTGGCAGAGGAGGCGGGCATCGCTCCGTCGGTGCGTGTCACGACGGTCAAGCCTTCGGGCACGCTCAGCCAGCTTGTCGGCGTCAGCCCCGGGATGCATTTTCCTCCGTTCCGGTACGCGATCCGCCGCCTTCGCGTTGCCGACGCGTCGGTGCTCTGCGAAGGTCTGAAAGCTGCAGGCGTTCCGAACGAACCGGACCGGTACAATGCGAGCACGACCGTTTTCGAGTTCCCGGTGGACATGGGTGAAACGCGCGAAGTGTCCGCGGTCCCTGCCCGGGAACAGCTGGAGTTCCTGGCACTGCTGCAGCGCGAATGGAGCGACAATATGGTCAGCTGCACCGTCAGTTTCGATCCGCAGACGGAGGGAGATCAGATCGGGATGTTGCTGGCCGATTTTATCCCGTGTATCAAATCCGTCTCCTTTTTGCCGCACTCGAGCAAGGGCGTCTATGCACAGATGCCCTACGAGGGGATCGGCAAAGCGGAATACGAGCGGAGGAGGGCCGCGATGCCGGAAATCGACTGGAAGCGCTACGGCGGTGGGGAGGACGAAGCGACCCGCTACTGCGCCGCCGAGGGATGCGGGATCTTTACCCAGTACGGGTAGGGCGCATGTCGCCGATTGTTATTGCTCTTGACGAAACCGTCTGGAGGTCGGCTCTTACGCCGTCTTGATGTTGACGGTTTTTGATGTTTTCGGTTTGCAGCTGAAAAATTGGTACAATTGCGACTTAAAAAGGATCAATATGGAACAACTACCGAAATGCCCCGAATGCGGCAGCGAATATACCTATGAAGACGGAGAGCTGTACGTTTGTCCGGAATGCGGCCACGAGTGGTCGAAAGATTCTGCAGTTGCGGCAGAAGAAGAAGGCGGCGCCGTTGTCCGCGACGCCAACGGCAATATTCTGCAAGACGGCGACACCGTCACGGTTATCAAGGACCTGAAGGTCAAAGGGGCTTCTTCCGATATCAAGGTCGGGACCAAAGTCAAAAATATCAAACTCAAACCTGACAGCGACCACAACATCGACTGCAAGATCCCGGGCGTCGGCGCCATGGGCTTGAAATCGGAGTTTGTCAAGAAAGTCTAAAGCGCTGCAGTTACGGGGCGGTGCCCCGGTAACATAGGCTCGGTGTTTATTCGCAGGGGCCGATATATTCTCCGGTCATTGTCGAGGTTATGGATAAAGCGTTCATCTGCATATGCATTTTCCCGCTGAGACTCTCACCGCTGAAAGTAACGTTGCCTTCACCCTTGGAGACGGCGCATTCGTATTGCCAGGAAACGGTGTCCCCTTCAACACGCTGTTTTAATAGTGTACAGCCACTTTGACTGTCATGTCTCATCGGTATGCGGTCTTCTGCACTCAGGCAATGTTCAGATGTTCTGGCAGGAATCAGGGCTGTCGAACCCTCTATTTCCGTTTTGGTTGTAATAGACCATTTCCCCTCTTTGAAATTATCGTCTGACGATTTCGACGAACAGGCGCAAAGCAGCAGCCCGGAACAGATCAAAGAGATAATTACCACTTGCATAATATGTCCTTCTAAAATGAATGACTGCCATTCTAATATATTCTAGATGATAAAATGCAAATGAAAAAACGGAGGCAGTTTTGCAGAAGTGTTAAGCGCATGCAAGGTGAGACGGTACTGCCTCATAGCGGAAAAAGCAGCGGAATCAACATGCATGTTACGCTTTTTAGAGCGGCGCCCGATCAATCTTGCTCAGGGCGTCGTTCGTCCTGAAAAGAAGCGAACGGATGTTTTTGATTCCAAATGCCGTCAGCCGCGCTTCATGCTTTTCGATGTAGCGGAGGGCATCCGCTTCGTTAGT
>JARROU010000086.1:0-5108 GCA_037383585.1 Campylobacterales bacterium
GCACCACGCTCCCCTGCTGTGACAGTCGGAAGAGGCGCCTCTCTATTTTCAATGCGCGTATTATATTTCACGCGCGTTTAAATCGGGCTTGTTATACGCTAAAATGGCGCATGCTTTTGTACATCCATATCCCTTTCTGCGACAGCAAGTGCCACTACTGCAGTTTCAACTCCTACGTCGACAAATTCCCGCTCAGACGCGACTACATGCAGGCCCTGCAGCGCCAGGCGGCCTTCGAGATCGAACATTTGGGGCTCACCCCCGGCAGCATCGACACCCTGTTCATCGGCGGCGGAACCCCGTCGACGGTTTCGCCCGCACTGTACGCCCCGCTCTTTGAACAGCTGCGTCCCTATCTCGGTGCGGATGCGGAGATCACCAGCGAGGCCAACCCCAACAGCGCCACCCCCGAGTGGCTTTCGGGGATGAAGGCGCTCGGGGTCAACCGCATCAGCTTCGGCGTGCAGAGTTTCGATGAGGCGAAACTGAAACGCCTGGGGCGCGCCCATACGCCCGAGCAGGCGCGCAGCGCCGTCATGGCTGCCCGCGATGCCGGGTTCGAACACCTCTCCATCGACCTCATTTACGGGGTGGCGGGCGATACGAAAGCCCTGCTGCAAACCGATCTGGAAACGGCCTTCGCCCTGCCCATCGACCACCTGAGCGCCTACGCCCTGACCATCGAGGAAGGCACCCCGTTCTCCGCGACGCCCGAGGTCGCCGAAGAAAAACTCTCTTTGACCTCCTGGCTGTTCGAGGCGATCAGGGCCCACGGCTTCGAGCAGTACGAGATCTCCAATTTCGGCCGCTACCGTTCCCGCCACAATCTCGGCTACTGGGAATACAAGCCCTACATCGGACTGGGCGCCGGGGCCGTCGGATGCATCGGCCACACCCGCTACTACCCCCACCGCGACGTCGAAGCCTACATTGAAGACCCGCGGTTCCGTACGACCGAACCGCTTGATGCCGACGCCGTCAAAACGGAACGCCTGTTCCTCGGGCTGCGCTCGATCGTGGGCATTCCCGAATCCCTCCTGGACAAAGAGGAGACACAGCGCGCCCACTGGCTCGTCCAGGAGGGAAAACTGGGGCACCGCAACGGCCGTTTTTACAATACGGATTACCTTCTCAGCGATGAAGTGGTGCTCTATCTTCAGGGATAGCCCCGCATTAGTTCTCTCCTTAAATCTCCTATGCTATAATCCCGCATCTAAAAATTAACGGGCACCTAGAAACCCCCGGAAGCTTTTTTGCGGGTTTCAGGCTGCCCTGACGGGAAACGCCATGTTCGGAATGGGATTTTCGGAGATCCTCATCATCGTCGTTATCGCCATCTTGTTTCTGGGACCGGACAAACTGCCGCAGACCATGGTCGACATCGCCCGTTTTTTCCGCAGCGCCAAACGCACGCTGGCTTCGGCCAAAGCTTCGATAGAGGAAGAGTTGCACGTCGAGGACATCAAGCGCGAAGTCAACAGTTATAAAGACAATCTGATCGACGAAAAAGAGAAACTGACCCAAAGCAGCGGCTTCAGTCAACTCACTGAAGAGTTCGACGCCGTCGTCGACATGACCGGCGATACACCGGCACCGCAAAAGCCGGCGGAGCAAAAGCCCAAAGCGGAATCCAAGCCCGCCGCCGCAAAGCCGGAAGTCGTCACCTTCAGCAAAAAGAAAAAAAGCGCACAACCCCCTGAAGAGGAAAACGACACTGCATAATTTTTCTGCCCTGAACAGGGCAAGCTTCAGCGCCTCAGCGGCTAGCCGAGTCCAGGGGGCTTTGCTCCCTGGACGGGAGTGATTAAATGTTTGAAGACCTGCGCCCCCATCTCGTAGAACTGCGCAAGCGCCTCGGCATCTCCGTTCTGACGCTGATCGGCATGTTCTTCGTCATGTTCTATTTCCACGAACCGCTGCTCGAATGGATGATCCAGCCGCTCAACGAAGCCCTCGTCGAAGTCGGCAAAAAATCGCTCCACGCCGCGGAAGGGATGGTCACAACGACCCAGGTGGGCGGGACCTTCTTCGTCGCCCTGAAGGTCGCCTTCTTCTCGGCGATCCTCGCCGCCCTGCCCGTCATTTTGTGGCAGATCTGGCTCTTTATCGCCCCGGGTCTCTATGACAACGAGAAAAAGATGATCCTTCCCTTCGTGCTGGGCGGAACCATCATGTTCGTCGTCGGCGTCGCGTTTGCGTACTACGTCGTCACCCCCTTCGGGTTCGACTTCCTGATCACCTTCGGGAGTTTCAAGTTCACGCCGCTGATCAACATCGAAGATTACGTCGGCTTCTTTACGAAGATCATGTTCGGATTCGGCCTGGCGTTTGAACTCCCGGTCTTCGCCTACTTCCTCGCCCTGCTCGGACTCGTCGACGACCGCCAGATGACGGCGTTTTTCAAATACGCGATCGTCCTGATCTTTATCGTCGCCGCGCTGCTCACGCCGCCGGACATCCTGACCCAGCTGCTGATGGCCGGACCGCTGATCATCCTCTACGGCTTCTCCATCCTGATCGTCAAGCTGGTCAACCCGGCGCCGAAAGAGGAAGAGGAGGAAGACGAGGACGAGGAAGAGACCGTTGCCGCTCAGAACGTCTAGCTACGACTTCACCCTACCCGAAGAGCTCATTGCCACCCACCCCGCCCAGCCGCGCGACCATGCCCGGCTGCTGGTGTATGACCGCGCCACGGACACCCTGACCCACTCCCGTTTCGACAAAATCGAGGAGTTCCTGCCCGAAGGGTGCGGGATCATCTTCAACAATACCAAGGTCATCAAGGCACGGCTTTACGGGAAAAAAGAGAGCGGAGGCAGGGTCGAGCTGCTGATCAACCGGCCGCTGGACGCCTACCGCGTCAGCGTCTATATCCGGGGAAAAATGAAAGTCGGTACACGGCTGCACTTCGAGCGGGGGCTCGACGCCATCGTCGAGGCGCTGAACGACGACGGCAGCCGGACCGTCACGTTCGAACAAGACGGCGAACCGCTGCGCTTTGAATCCCTGCTCCCCGTCATCGACGCCATCGGGCACGTGCCGCTTCCGCCTTACATCCAGCGCGAGGACAATGAAGAAGATGCGACCGAGTACCAGACCGTCTTCGCTGAAAAAGAGGGCGCCGTCGCCGCGCCGACGGCTTCGCTGCACTTTACCGACGCCCTGTTCGAAAACGTCTGCGCACATCATCCCCACGCCTACGTGACCCTGCACGTCGGCGCAGGGACGTTCAAGCCCGTCGAAACGGAGGTCATTACCGACCACCCGATGCATTCGGAATATTACGAGATCCCGGACGATGCTAAAAAACTCATCGACAGCGACACGCCCCTGCTCTGCGTCGGCACGACCTCGACCCGTACCGTCGAGTATTACGTCCGGACCCGGGAGCGCGGCGGGGAAGCGAACCTGTTCCTTCACCCGGGCAACCCGCCCAGGCGCGTCAACCACCTGCTCACCAATTTCCACCTGCCCAAATCGACCCTGCTGATGCTCGTCGCCTCTTTCGTCGGGCTGGAGAAGACGCACGAACTCTACGAAGAGGCCATCAAAGAGCGCTACCGCTTCTACAGCTACGGCGACGCGATGCTGATCCTTTAGCTATTCGTCTTCGTCGTCATCCATCAGCGCAAATGCCAGCCGCTCTTTGAGCGATTTCAGCGCTTTGGCCGCGCAGGCGGCATCGAGCTTCCCGCCCGGCGCGCCGCTGACGCCGACGGCGCCCAGCAGCGTATCGCCCGATTTCACCGGCAGACCGCCCTCCATCATGATCAACCCCTCGATGTTGTTGAGCTCGTTGCGGATATCGCCCCGGCTGGCGACAAACGAGGCGGTATCGGTTCCGGCCATGATAACCGCGTTCGCCTTCTGCTGCGCGATCGTCATCGTGAAGCGCGCCGCATAGGTGTCGCGCATCACGACCTGGACGTTGGCGCTGCGGTCGACGACGACCGCGCTGACCCAGTACCCCTGCTCCCGGCAGGCCTCGACGGAGCGCTTGGCGATCTCGGCGGCCAGGCCGAGGTCCATGCGTTCGATCTTTACGACGTCGGCAGCGCCGAGAAACGACGCGGCCGCCGCCAATGACCCGATAACGGTCCTGAACTTCATTACGACTCCTTGTTTTCTGTCTTGCAAAGATTATAGCCAAGACCGAACCCCGAAAACGCTCCCGGATTGAAACCGCTGCTTTCCCGCGACCGCCGTATGCTTATAAATCTTCTTATGTCGTATTTTTAACCGCGCTCTGTCCGGGCGTATCGGACAATAGTTCATACGCGCCGAACCAAGGAGTCTTCCATGCCGAAAAACGTAACGCAGAAGCTGATGGAGCGCCACCTTGTCGAAGGGGAAATGACCGTCGGCGAGGAGATCGCTCTGCGCATCGACCAGACCCTCACGCAGGATGCCACCGGTACGATGGTCATGCTCGAACTCGAAGCCATGGGGCTCGACCGCGCCAGGACCGAAGTCTCGGTCCAGTACGTCGACCACAACCTGCTCCAGACGGACTTCAAAAACGCCGACGACCATCTATTTCTGCAGAGCGCCTGCAAACGGTTCGGCCTCTGGTACAGCCGGCCGGGAAACGGGGTCAGTCACCCGGTACATATGGAGCGTTTCGGCACGCCCGGCACGACGCTGCTGGGTTCGGACAGCCATACCTGTGCCGCCGGGGCAATGGGGATGCTGGCGATCGGAGCCGGCGGCCTGGAAGTGGCCATGTCCATTGCCGGGGAGCCCTTCCATGTCAAGATGCCGAAAATCGTCGGCGTGAAACTGACGGGGGCGCTGCCCGACTGGGTAAGCGCGAAGGACGTCATCCTTGAAATGCTCCGCCGTCTCGATGTCTCGGGCGGCGTCGGGAAAATCTTCGAATACTACGGACCCGGGCTCGACGGCCTCAGCGCGATGGACCGCCACGTCATCGCCAATATGGGGGCTGAACTCGGGGCGACCACAAGCGTCTTTCCCTCCGACGATGCCGTACGCCGCTTCCTCGAAGCGCAGGGCCGGCCGGACGACTGGTCGGAACTGGCCGCCGACGCGGGCGCGCCTTATGACGAACAGATGGAAATCGACCTCTCCGGTCTCGTCCCGCTGATCGC
>JARROU010000086.1:5219-9432 GCA_037383585.1 Campylobacterales bacterium
CGCTTTGCCCAGCAGTCCCGGCAACGTCGTCCCCGTCAGCGACGTCGCCGGCCGGCCCGTCTACCAGTGCGTCATCGGCTCGTCGGCGAACCCGGGTTTGCGGGACTTCGCGGTCCCGGCCATGATGCTGCGCGAACGTCCGGTCAACGAAGCCGTTTCCCTCGACGTCAATCCGACGTCGAGGCAGATGCTCGAAAACCTGGCGTCGCTGGGCTACCTGGGGACATTGATCCACCAGGGCGCGCGCATCCACCAGGCCGGCTGCGGCGGCTGCATCGGCATGGGAGAAGCGCCGGCGACGGGAAGGATCAGTCTGCGGACGGTGCCCCGGAACTTTCCCGGTCGTTCGGGAACGAAAGAGGACCAGGTCTACCTCTGCAGCCCGGAAACGGCGGCGGCCTCGGCGATCACCGGGGTCATCACCGATCCCCGGACACTGAAGATGCCCTATCCCTCCTTCACCGAGCCCGAGCGCTACCGCATCAATACCGAAGCCCTCGCCCCGCCGCCGCCGGACGGTTCGGGCATCGCGCTTGAAAAAGGTCCCAACATCGCCTCGCTCCCCGAATTCGATCCCCTGCCCGAGCGGCTGGAAGGGGCGGTACTGCTCAAAACAGGAGACAACGTCTCTACGGACGAGATCATGCCCGCCGGGGCGAAGGTGCTCCCCTACCGCAGCAATATCCCCGAGATCAGCCGCTTCACCTTCTCCCCGCTCGACGCAACCTTCTACGACCGTGCCGCGGCGCTGAAAAAAGGCACCTCCTTTGTCGTCGGCGGCGAGAACTACGGCCAGGGCTCCAGCCGCGAGCATGCCGCACTCGCACCGCGCTACCTCGGCGTCCGGGCGGTCATCGCGAAAAGCTTTGCCCGCATCCACTGGCAGAACCTCTGCAACTTCGGCATTCTTCCGCTGACGTTTTCCGATGCGTCGGACTACGGCCTTATCGGCCGGGACGACGTTCTCGAGTTTCCCAACGTTGCCGAAGAGATACAAAAAGGCGAGACGGTCACGGCCGTCAACCGCACCAGGCACGAACGCCTGACGCTCCAGCACGCGATGACGCCGAGACAGGTCCGGATGATTTTAGAGGGCAGCGTCATCAAAATGTGCCGCAGCTGCGCCGGAAAATCCTGAGCGGACGGGAGGCACGATGATGCACCGATCTTCTTTCTATACCGGCGCGGCTGCGGTGCTCGGCATCGGAATCTTTCTCGGCGCGCGCCTGTTCACCCCGCTGCAGGCGGACGAACGGTTCCAAAAGCTTGAAAACATTCGTCTGCCCGACGGTTTCAAGATCGCCCTTTTTGCTCAGAATGTGCCGGGCGCACGCTCCCTTGCCCTCGGGGAGCGCGGCACGATCTTCATCGGCACCCGCGGCGCCGGAAATGTCTACGCGGCCTCGATAGCCCCAACGGGGTCGCCTTTCATAACGGTGCCCTTTACGTCGCGCAGATCGGCCGGATCGTGCGATACGACGCCATAGAGTCGCACCTGGACCGGCCGCCCCGCCCCGTGACCGTCAGCGACGCGTTTCCCTCGCAGAGGCACCACGGGTGGAAATTCATCCGCTTCGGGCCCGACGGCAGGCTCTACGTCTCCGTGGGCTCGCCGTGCAATGTCTGCCTCGAACGCGACAAGCGCTTCGGCACGATCATGCGGATGCGGCCCGACGGCAGCGGGCTCGAAATCTTCGCCAGGGGCGTGCGCAACAGCGTCGGATTTGACTGGCAGCCCGCGACGGGCGTCCTCTATTTCACCGATAACGGGCGGGACATGCTGGGCAACGACGTCCCGCCCGACGAGCTCAATGCGGCCTCTGAAAAGGGGATGCACTTCGGCTTCCCCTTCTGCCACGGCGGCACCATTCCGGACCCCGCATTCGGCAAAGAGAACGGCTGTAAAAATTTCACCCCGCCCGCGATGCCGCTCGGCCCCCACGTCGCTTCGCTCGGCATGCGTTTTTACACGGGAAAGCAGTTCCCCGCGTCCTACCGGAACCAGGTCTTTATCGCCGAACACGGTTCGTGGAACCGCACCCCGCCGCTGGGCTACCGTATCACGCTTGTGCGCTTCAAAGCGAACCGGGCCGTCTCCTACGAGGTCTTTGCCGAAGGGTGGCTTCAAAACGGTATCTCCTGGGGGCGCCCCGTCGACGTGATGGCGCTTCCCGACGGCTCCCTGCTCGTCTCCGACGACAAGGCGGGCGCAATCTACCGCATCAGCTATCAGCCAAAGGAGCCGTGACAATGAAAGATTTCAGAAGCGATATGGCACAGTATATTATGAAAAAATCACGCCTGCTCGCGCTTGCCGACAGCTGCTACGACGATGCCGGGCGGCTCAAAGACCGGGTCGAGGGGAAAGCCTACGTCGTCGAGGGCAGCGGCAACGCCAAGCTCCGCGTTACCTTTTTCTGGCCGTTTTACGGCGACTACTGGGTGATCATGCTCGCCGACGACTATCGCTACAGCGTCGTCGGCGATCCCAAGCGCAAATACCTCTGGATCCTTGCGCGCGACACGGTGCTCAGCGATGCCGACCGAAACGCCATTATGTCTAAGCTGGTCGAGCTGGGATACGATCCCTTCAAGCTCTACTGGACCGGCTTCAAGGCGATGTGTACCCACTAAGCCTTCTGATGCTTTGCCATCTCAATCAACAGCAGGTGCGCATAAGCTGTGGCGGAGATGCTGAGCGTTTCATCCGCCGCCTCAGCGGCATCTCCCGGCCCAAATTCGACCCCGTTCAGGTTCACCTCACCTTCCATCACTTTGAGATAAAGCTGCCGGTGCGCTCCAGGCTCGAATGTCAGCATATGGCCGTGCTTCAGCTCCGCCGCATACAGGTTCGCATCCTGATGCAGCTGCACGGGCGTGTCCGCGCCGTCGGGCCCGGCGAAATGGAGCCAGCGGTTGTCCCGCTCCGCCTCCAAAAACCGCACGGAACCGTCCCGCGGCTTCAAATATTTTTCCCGGGGCAAGATCCAGGTCTGGATCAGATGGACGGGGATGCTGCCTTCGTTGGTTTCGGCATGCATGATGCCAGTCCCGGCACTCATATACTGTACGTTCCCCCGTCCGATGGTCTCACGGTGCCCCATGCTGTCTTCGTGGGTCAGTTCGCCGGAGATGACATAGGTGACGATCTCCATATCCTCGTGCGGGTGCATGCCGAACCCCCTGCCCGGGGCGATGACGTCGTCATTCATGACCCGCAATACGCCGAAATGCACATTATCCGGGTTCCGGTATTCGGCAAAAGAGAAATGAAAACGGCTTTTCAGCCAGCCGTGCTCCGCCGTATAGAGGGTATTGAAAGGGATACGGCGCATCATGTTTTTCTCCGGTCGATCACGATCTCATCGATGCCGAGGCGCGGCGACATGGTGTGCGGCTGTTGCGTGTACCCCAGCGCCAGGACGGCGTGGGTCTCCAGCCCCTCCAGGCCGAAGCGTTCGACGGCCTTTTCGGCACTGTATCCGGCCATGGGGTGCGCGTAGATGCCCCGCCGAAGCGCTTCTAGGATCAGATAGCCCATTGCGGTCCCGCTGTCGTAGGCGTGCCACCGGTTGGGTTTGCCGTTATGCGAAAACGTCGATGTCGAACACACCAGCAGCAGCACCGGTGCCGAAGCGGCCCACGCGGCATTCTTCTCGCTCAGGATAGAAAGAAACGCCTCTTTCTCCCCGCGTACGAAGCGCCACGGCTGCTCGTTCCAGCAGGAAGGGGCCGTCCCCGCCGCCTCGAAAATGGCAAGCAAATCCTCCTCTTTTATCGGTCTGTCCGTGAAGTTTCTGGGAGAGAACCGTCGCAAAAACGGTTCGTCAATGCCGAAACGTGAACGTCGCATCTCTTATCCTTCTACCCCATCATACGCCCGTGACGGTTAAACGCTACCATTTTTCACAAGATAATGAAAATGTTTCAAACACAAAAAATCCACTTTCAATCGTCGCGGGCCTGCGAACCGGCCCCATTTCAGCAGTATCCACGGCGTCTTCCTCTATACTACCGTATTAGTGTATCCCGGGAAGCTGCATAGGCGGGTACAGATTTATTCCATCAGGACCGACTGTGACGAAGTTCGTATCGCTTCTGGCCAAGCTGGGATTTTGGCCTTATATTCTGCTCTTTACCCTTTTCGCCATCATCATCTCCGAGCTTTTGATTCTTCCGCAAAGCTACTGGCTGACGGGAAGTCTGTTTGACA
>JARROU010000087.1:0-5094 GCA_037383585.1 Campylobacterales bacterium
GGCTCTTGTAGCGCTGGGGGCCGAAACGTTCGAGCTGGGGGGAAAATTCGCAGAGCATCCCCAGCGAGAAGGCCCCGTCGGCGGCAATCTCCTGCGAGCAGGATATGAATTTCGCCTGCGGTCTGAAATCGCCGCTTTCGAGCAGATAGAGGTTTCCTTCGACGGGGCGGAACAGCAGATCGTTGCGCATCCGTGTTTTGAAGCCATCCAGGTATGCCTCGTTGAGCAGGTAGAGGTAAAGGCCGGGTTCGAGCGTCTCGACATCGTGGACAAAAAGCACGAAGGAACAGGCGTGCTCAAACGGTTCGAAGGCGGCACGGGCCGAGCGCATCATCTGCATAAAGTCGCCGAAGGAGATCCGGGTGCGGCCGAAATCCATGGCGCGGGCGCTGCGCCGCTGCAGGATCACCGTTTCGGCGCTCTCGGAGCATCCGCTTGCAAAGGACGCTGTTTCTGCGCAGAGCGCCATTGCCGACGGCGCGCAGGTGGCCCGTTCCGCCAGGGTGATCGCTTCCCAGTGCTGGTGCGACGGGCTGAGCCGGTTGGCGGTGCCGGTGTATGCACTGCGGCATTGCGCGAGCAGGGGGAGCAGATCCGGAAGCTCAGCAACGCCCTGAGGCGCCATCAGCAACAGCGCATCCGAAATCTCTTCTTCGCCCGGAATGAAACGCTGGGACTGCTCCAGTCCCAGCAGCGTGTCGATTGTGCCGGTTTCCATCGTTTCGAACAGGCGACCGTGCCAGCCGTTCAGGCGGGCGGAGACCTGAAGGCTCCGGAGGGCGTGACCCGCGTCAAGCTGGGTGTAGCGGAAAGCGCGTTCCCCGTATTTCCAGGCTTCCCGCCAGACGATGGAAGTGACGCCGAGCAGCAGGGAACCTTCGGGCAGGGTGCGCCAGAAATCGGTATCAAAGGTGTGGAGGATTTCCAGCGCATGTGTCATCGGAGCGTAATGCGCGACGACGCTGCGCTCGCTGATCCCTTCGATCGGGGGGAGAACGACGTACCCTTCCGTGGGGTGAAGGTTGCCGCTCGAGGCGTTGCAGCGCAGCGCCCAGCACTCCGTGCCCATGCATTTGACGGCAGCGAGGCCCAGGCCGTAGCGCAGCAGCCGTGAGAGGCTTTCGATTGTCAGCGGCGCGCCTAGCTGTTCCTCAAAGAGCGCGCCATAAGACGGTTCCGGCCGGGGAGCGGGCAGCGGAAGTTTTACGATGGCCGCCCCCGCGTAGGACCGGTACGGATCGGGCTGCGTCGCCCAGTCCATGTAGCCCAGTGATGCGGCATACCGGTTGGGATGGTGTTTGGTACGGTCGTGGTATTCGTAGACGGTCTGAATGGCTTTCATGCCGCGATTGTGCGCTACTTTTTGTAAAACCCTTCTTTAGGAATGAAACGGGCGGAGGCGTATAAGTTGTATTGAACTCTCGGCATCCGCTGGGTCCTGCGGAGCGTCCCTCGTGTCCGTTTACGGTTTTATGAAATCGGATTGGAACAGTATCGCCTGGTTTTTGCCCGAATGTTTTGCCTCGTGCATGGCGGCGTCTGCGCGTTTGATGATGCTGTCCGGATCGTCATCGGCTGTACCGGCGCAGACGAATGCGCCGATGCTTGCCGTCACGCTGACCCGATGTTCGTCGATCTCATAGTCCCCTTTTACGGCGTCAAGAAGACTGTCGGCGATCTCCAATGCGAGGTGCCTGGCATCGTCTTCATCGTAGGTCAGGGCGTTGAGCAGAATGAGGAACTGATCGCCTTCGACGCGTGCGACTGTGTCTTCGGAGCGTACGTGTTTCAGCAGACGCTGACCAACCTCGTACAGCAGCCGGTCGCCGGTTTGGCGACCGAATTGATCATTGATGTGCTTGAAACGATCCAGATCGAGGAACAAGACGGCGCAACAGAAGTGATGACGCACACGCTGTTTGAGGGAGAGGTGAAGGCGGTCGCTGAAAAGGACGCGGTTGGGCAGTTTCGTCATCGGATCATAAAAGGCGTTTTGCCGGTGGGATTCCCTGGCCTCCATTTCGGCGGTGAGATCCTTGAGAAAACAGATGGCGCCTTTGACCTCTTTATGGTTATCGGTGATCGGTACGGTCAGAAGTTCGACATAGAGCGTCCGTTCGGCAAGGGAGGAGTAAAACATCCCTTCATAGTGTCCTTCTTTGTTCTTTAATGCACTCTCCAGGGCAGGCTTGATCCGTTCGTCGGCCAGGGTATTCAGATCATAACCGAGCAGCGCTTTGCGTTCGTCACGGCGCAGGATCTGAAGCAGACGCCCGTTCAGATCGGTGATGCGAAGGCCGCGGTCGTAATAGAAGATCCCGATCGGGGCATTTTCGAGGAGCGTAAACAGTTCTCCTTTCGTACTTGCGAGGTCCGATCGGGCCTGGGAAAGGGCAAAATTGCTGTAGAGGGCCTTATCGATCACCGTGCCGAAGTGTTTGGCGGTAAAGATCATCAGGATGCCCAGTGCGGTGACGATGTAGGCAATCGTCTGGTACAGCGGCTCTTCCATCCATGCGAGACGGATGATAAGGGGGGCAAAGGACAAGAGTGCGTAGGCGACAACCAGCTCCCATGACGCGGAGATAATGCCCAGGGCCGTTGCCGTAATACCAAGGGTAAAAAGGACCACGACCATCTGGTAGAGTATTTCATGCTGCGGAAAGAGCAGCAGGGCGGTACTCCCCCAAAGTCCGCCGCCGATCAGGACATACGTATAGTATCGGTGCAGCCAGAGCGTACTGTTCGCGAGCAGTTCCTCGTCGGAGCTGTTGGTGTAGAGCAGATAGTGGTAGAGCCTGAAAAGCAGAACGACCATCGTAACGGCGATCCATACGATCAGGGCAAGGTTGTCGACATAATGAAGCATAATCATACTGAACAGCAGTACGCTGAAGAAATGGATGACCAGAATAATGGGAACGGAATTATAGAGGTACTTTAATTTGTCAAAATTGACTTGTTGCTGCATGGTAGGGGGTGTTCCTTGGTGTTTAGATGTACAGGAATGGGTCAAAGCTCCGCTGTACGGAGGATTCGGGACAAAATAATATCATAAAAGCGCCAGGGCGGGACGTTGAAAAACAGGGCCTGTCCGAAAAAGATATCCGGTGGTGTTTGAGGCCGTTTCGATTTATGTCTGAAAGGGTTGAATGCCGCATCCCGGCCGGGAGTGTGGTGGTTCGATTTCGGACGCAGCGATGTTCATCGCAGCGTCCTATACGGCGCACTTTGTGTCAAGGAATTCGGTGAATTCGGCGGCGGCCATCGCTTTTCCGCAATAATACCCCTGATAATAATCACACTCCAGCTCTTTGAGTACCGCAAGCTCCTCTTCGGCTTCGACGCCTTCGGCCACGATGTTGAGCCCGAGGTTTTTTGCGATGGAAATGATGGTTTTGACGATCATGAGTGCACTTTGACTGTGTTTGAGATCGGTGACAAAAGAACGGTCGATCTTTATGGTGCTTACCGGGAGATCTTTGAGATAGGAAAGCGATGAATACCCTGTCCCGAAATCGTCCAGGGTCATCCGGATGCCGGATCGCTCCAGGCTTTTGATCTTGTCGATTGCGTTTGTCGAATCTTCAAGCAGCACGCTTTCGGTCAGTTCAAGTTCGATCGTGGAGGGCGGAATCGCGTATTTTGCGATCATCATTTGGACCTGTTCTACAAAATCGGGCTGGTTGAACTGGTGGGTGCTGACGTTGACGGCGATGCATTCTACAGGGAGGTCGCGGTCCGTTTCCCGCCAGAGTTTTATCTGCTGCATGCATGCGTCCATGACCCACTCCCCGATCTTGAGTATCAAGCCGCTCTCTTCGGCATACGGAATGAAATTGTCCGGGGAAACAAGCCCTTTTTGGGGGTGAATCCATCGAATGAGGGCTTCCGCCTGTTTGACTTTGCCCGAACGGATGTCAACTTTCGGCTGGTAATAGACCCGGAATTCGTTTTGTTCGAGCGCCCGGCGCAGCTCCTTGTCGAGTTTTGCCAGCTCCTGCTGCGAACGCTCGAAGTCCCAATGATACATCTGGGCATTATTCCGCCCCGTTTTCTTGGCCTGGTACATGGCGACATCGGCATGCTTGATGATGCGGTTGGGATTTTCATATTCCTCCCCGGAAAAGACAAAGGCGCCGATGCTTGCCGTCATGGCGATTTCATGCGTGTCGATGCGGTATTGCTCATTGATCGATTCAATGAGCCCCTCGGCGATTTCCATGGTGATGCGCTTGGCCACTTCTTCATTGTACGTCAGGGCGTTGAGCAGAATCAGGAATTCGTCGCCTTCAATCCGCGCGACCGTGTCTTCGGAACGGACATGCTGCAGCAGGCGTTCGCTGACCTGGTAAAGCAGCCGGTCGCCGATGTGGTGGCCGAGGTTGTCGTTGATGCTCTTGAAATGGTCCAGGTCCAGCAACAGAACGGCGCATCGGAAACGGTGCCGTTTGCTCTGTTCGATGGCCAGGTGAAGCCGGTCGCCGAAAAGAATACGGTTGGGGAGCTTTGTCAGGGGATCGTAAAAGGCATTCTGGTGCAGGGTCGCTTTGGCCTCCATTTCGGCGGTCTGGTCCTTGAAAAAGCAGATCGCGCCGTTGACCTCATTTTCCTGGTCGGCGATGGGGACGGTCAGCAGCTCGACGTACAGGGTACGCTCCTCGAAAGGGGAGAAGAAGGCCCCTTTATAATAGCCTTCTTTGTTCTTCAGGGCCTTTTCGAGCGCCGGGTGAATCCGAGTGTCGGTGGCGTGGTTCAGGTTGAAGCCGAGCAGACTGTCGCGGTCGTCGAGCCTAAGGTCCCGGAGCAGACGCCCGTTGAGATCGGTGACTCGGAGGTCACTGTTATAGTAGAAGATCCCGATCGGAGCGTTCTCGAGCAGAGTGAACAGCTGTCCTTTTGTGCTTTCGAGGTCCGATCTGACCTGTGAAAGGGCAAACTTGTTTTGGATCGACTTGTCGATCACCGTACCGAAATGTTTTGCGGTAAAGATCATCAGGATGCCCAGCGTGGTGACGATGTAGGCGATGGTCTGGTACAGAGGCTCCTCCATCCAGGTCAGCCGGCTGATGAGCGGGGCAAAGGACAAGAGGG
>JARROU010000088.1:0-9980 GCA_037383585.1 Campylobacterales bacterium
ACGCGATGACCTTTTCGAAAACGTCGCCGATCTTTACGGCGATCTTCGCCTGGCTGTTTTTGAAAGAACGGCTGAGCGCGTCGGCCTGGCTGGCCGTCTTTATCGGTTTCGTCGGGATCGTGATGATCACGAAGCCGACCGGAATCGTGTTTTCGAAAACCGACTGGCTCGGCATTTTCAGCGGGGTGGGGGCCGCACTGGCGTATACGTCGGTCCGGGAACTGAAACAGTACTACGACACCCGCGCCATTGTACTTTCGTTCATGGCCGTCGGGACGGCCGGTCCGCTGCTGCTGATGGTGCTGACCCCTTATCTCCCCGCCGGCGCCTTTGATTTCATGACCGGGACGTTCGTCTGGCCTTCGGGAGAGGTTTGGGCTTATGTGGCTGCCATGGGCCTGTTTGCGACACTCGCGCAGGTCTACATGACCAAAGCGTACGGCGAGACGAATGCCGGCATCGTCGGCGCGGTCAGTTATGCCAATATCGTCTTTTCGATCGGCATCGGACTGATGCTGGGCGACGATTTGCCTGATTTGTTAACAACCTTTGGTATAATCCTAATTATTTTCAGCGGCATTGCTGTCGCACGCAAAAAGGCAAATCATGGAAGCTAGTCCCTCTTGGCTCTATCCGGCGACGATTGTAGTTTTGCTCATTCTTGCATTTATGCAGTGGCAGATCAATGCCAAAAAAACGATGATCCTGATCTTTGTCGTTCTGGGGTATATCATCTATTCGCATGAAACGGGCCAGTCGTTGACGCAGTTCCGGGAGGAAGCGGTGGACTCCTTTGACGAGGCGGTTGGCAACAGCAAGTACAAAGAGCGCGTGGTCAGCGAGCAGATGCGGCCGGTTGAATCGAAGGCCATGGTCGAAGGCAATAGGAGTGTAGAGTGATTTTAATGTCCGGCCCCTGCGTGATCGAAAGCGAGGAGTCGCTTTTCCGCATTGCGGAATCGTTGCAAAACTATCGGGATGACAAACGGTTCGACTTCTATTTCAAGGCCAGTTTCGACAAGGCGAACCGTACCTCCTTGGAGAGCTACCGCGGTCCCGGCCTTGAAGAGGGGCTTCGGCTGCTGCAGAAAGTCAAGGAGCAGTTCGGCTACAAGATCGTGACGGACGTGCACGAATCGTATCAGGTCGCGCCGACGGCGGAAGTCGCCGACGTCGTTCAGATCCCGGCCTTCCTGTGCCGCCAGACGGACCTGCTGGTCGCTGCCGCCGAAACGGACGCGATCGTCAACATCAAAAAGGGGCAGTTTATGAACCCCGCGGACATGCAGTATTCCGTGCTCAAAGTCCTGAAAACCCGCGGCTGCGACGAAGTCAGCTTCGAAAATGCGCAAAAACACAACGTCCTTTTGACCGAACGCGGCTCCAGTTTCGGCTACGGCAATCTCGTCGTCGACATGCGCTCGCCGGTCATCATGCGCCGGTTTGCGCCCGTCGTGTTCGACGCGACACACTCGGTACAGATGCCCGGAAGCGGCGGCGGCAAAACGGGCGGCGACAGCTCGATGGTGCCCTATCTTGCCAAAGCCGCGGCGGCCGTCGGCGTCGACGGTTTCTTTTTCGAGACGCACTTCGACCCGTCCTGTGCTCTGAGCGACGGACCGAACATGATCAAGCTCGAGACACTCAGGCAGCTGACGGAAACGCTGCTCTGTCTCGACGAAATATCCAAAGGAGAACATACATGCAAGTAATCGAGGGAAAACTTCAGGTCAACCCGGGCAAAAAGGTCGCGATCATCGCGGCCCGTTTCAACCATCTGATCACCGACCGCCTGGTCGAAGGCGCCAAAGACGCCTATGTCCGCCACGGAGGCAGCGAGGAAGACCTGGACCTCGTGCTGGTCCCGGGGGCGTTCGAACTGCCGATGGCGACGGAACGCCTGCTGGCCGGCGGCAAGTACGAAGCGGTCTGTGCGCTGGGCGCCGTGATCCGCGGGGCAACGCCGCACTTTGACTATGTGTCCGCCGAAGCGACGAAAGGGATCGCGACCGTTTCGCTCAAATACGCAAAACCGGTGGCCTTCGGGCTGCTGACGACGGATACGATCGAGCAGGCAATCGAGCGTGCGGGCACGAAAGCGGGCAACAAGGGCTTTGAAGCGATGACGACGGTCATCGAGATGCTCAACCTCTACGGGGAGATCGAAGCGTAATGGCGACGCGTCACCATGCGAGAATGGCGGTCGTCAGTCTGCTGTACGCCTATGACCTCGGCAACGGCGCGATTGCGGATCATACGGACGAGATTCTCGAAGAGAAGAAGATCCGCAACAAGCAGAAAGATTTCGCGTTGACGCTTTTCGACGGCGTTATGGCCCACCTTGAAGAGATCGACACGGCCATCGTCAAGCATCTTAAAGAGTGGGATTTCGACCGCCTGGGCTCCATCGAACGGGCAACACTGCGCCTGGGCGCCTATGAAGCCCTCTACAGCGACCTGGACTCCGCCGTCGTCATCAACGAAGCGATCGAAGTCGCAAAAGCCTTCGGGACGGAACAGTCCCCCAAATTCATCAACGGCGTCCTGGATGCCATTGCGAAAGAGAAGGCCGACTCCTGAGCCGCGGCCGGAGGGTCTTAAAACAATCTTTTTAAAGCGTACCGTTTACGTATCAGGGCGTAAATGAAACCTGCGGCGGTTATACTACGGCCAAGCGAACAAACACGACAGAATGGAAACACTATGAGCAGACTGACGAAAGAAGAAGCGGTTGACCTTATCAGAAATGCCGACCTCAAAACCCTGGGGAAGCTGGCGACGGCACGCAAGAAAGCGCTGCACCCCAAGGGGGTGACCACCTTTGTCGTCGACCGCAATATCAACTATACGAACATCTGCTGGGTCGATTGCAAATTCTGTGCGTTCTACCGCCACGAAAAAGATGATGACGCTTATGTCCTGACTTACGAGGAGATCGACGCCAAGATCGACGAACTGCTCGAAATCGGCGGAACACAGATCCTGTTCCAGGGCGGGGTACATCCCAAACTGAAGATCGAGTGGTATGAGGACCTCGTGGAGCACATCCATACCAAGTATCCGCAGATCACGATCCATGGGTTCTCGGCGATCGAGATCGACTTTATCGCCAAGGTCTCGCGCATCAGCGTCGAAGAGGTGCTGGCGCGCCTGAAGGCGAAGGGGCTCGCTTCCATCCCGGGCGCAGGCGCGGAAATCCTCAACGACCGCGTGCGCGACATCATCGCTCCGCGTAAAATCGATGCCGAGGTCTGGGTCGATATCCACCGCAAAGCGCACAAGCTGGGCATCAAGTCCACGGCGACGATGATGTACGGGACGATGGAAACGGACGAAGAGATCGTCGAACATTGGGATATGGTCCGAAGGCTTCAGGACGAGACGGAGGGATTCCGCGCGTTCATCATGTGGTCGTTCCAGGGCGAGAATACAAAGTTGCTCGAAGAATTCCCCGACTTGAAAAAACACTCTTCGAACCGATACCTGCGACTGCTGGCGGTATCACGGCTCTTTTTGGACAACGTGCCGAATCTTCAGAGTTCCTGGGTGACCCAGGGACCTTACATCGGGCAGATGGCCCTGCAGTTCGGGGCTAACGACCTGGGTTCGACGATGATGGAAGAAAACGTTGTCCGCAGCGCGGGCGCAGGGTTCCGTATGGCCAAGGACGAGATGGTCCGGCTGATCCGCGATCTCGGTGAAACGCCGGCGATCCGGAATACGGCATACGAAACGCTGGAGGTTTTTGCGTGATCGCAAAGGCGTTTATTTTTCTCATTTTTTTGACAGGACAGATAGTAATGGCTGAAACGACGGTAGAAGAGGTGGAAGTAAACGGCATCAGTGTGCCGATGATTTTCGAGAAGGATACGCAGCTGCCGATCGTCTCAATGCAGCTGGTGTTTCAAAAAAGCGGTTCGATCGAGGACGGCGGGCATGCCGGTCTGGCGAAGGTGACGGCTTCCATGCTCAATGAGGGTACTAAAAAGCGCGGTTCGGTCGGCTTTGCCGAAGCATTGGACGCCCGGGCGATCCATCTGAGCGTGCATGCGGGCACGGAAACACTGGTGTTTGAAATGGGGGCGCTCAAAGAGGAGTTCGGCGAGGGGGTCGACCTGCTCGACGAGCTGATCGAGTCTCCCAATCTCAGCGAAGCGGCACTGCAGAAGGTGAAAACGACGACCGTCGGTGCGCTCAGCCGGAAAGAAAGCGATTTTGACTACGTTGCCAACCGGGAACTCAAGGCACTCCTCTTCGAGGGCACGCCGCTGGCCCACCCGGCATCGGGGACGGTGGAGAGCGTCAAGGCGATCACACTGGAACAGATCGATGCATTTGTAAAGTCGCACCTTCAGACGGCTCGGGCCATCGTCGTCATCGGCGGCGATCTCGAACTGGATCAGGCCAAAAATCAGGTGAAGAAGCTGCTCGGATCGCTTCCGAAAGGGACTCTGGACGAACTGGGGTACTATGCGACGTCTACCGACGGGACGGAGAAGCAGTTCAAACGGAAAACGGAACAGGCGTATGTCTATTTCGGTGCGCCGTTCGACATGAAAGTCGGCGATCCGGAGCATTACATTAGCCGCGTTGCCATGTTCATCCTCGGAAGCGGCGGCTTCGGCAGCCGTATGATGGAGGAAATCCGCGTCAAACGCGGGCTGGCCTATTCGGCATACTGCCGAGCCAACATCGCCCGTTCGCACAGCTACTTCTTCGGCTACCTCCAGACCAAGATTGCGTCGCAGCAAGAGGCGGTCAGTACCGTCAGAGAAGTGATCGATGATTTTATCAAGAAAGGCGCGACCCAGGCGGAGCTCGACCAGGCAAAACGCTTCCTGCTCGGCTCGGAGCCGCTGCGGGTCGAAACGCTTTCACAGCGCCTTTCGCGCACCTTCATGGAATACTACAAGGGAGAGGGAATCGGCGCGTCGAAGCGCGAGCTGAAGCAGATCGAGTCCCTAGACCTTGAAACGCTCAACGCCTTTATCAAAAAACATGCGGAGATCGAAAAGCTTTCCTTTTCCATCGTCACTGAAGAATAGAAGAAGGATGCCAAGGCATCCTACACACTACACACTACACACTACGCCACGATCGCTTCGTCTTCTGCAAGATCGGCCCATAGGAATTTTTTGCCGCTTTGGATGCTGCCTTTGAGCAGGTCGCCGCTTTTTCGGAACCTGAGGTCCAGCGCGGCGATGTCGAAGCCGTTGTCGGTCGTTCTGAAGGCCTCGAGGCGTTCGCTCTTTGTCAGGTTCGTATAGAGAAAGCACCACCCCTTGAGCCCCGTACGGCTGACGCGGCCGCGCAGCTGGTGAAGGGTGGCAAGCCCCAGCCGTTCGGCCCCGACGATAATGACCGTGGTAAGCCTCGGCAGGGAGATACCGACCTCGACGACGGTGGTGGCCAGCAGGATATCGCCGCGGTCTCTGAAGGTTTCGAGGACGGCTTCCTTTTCCTTGTCCTTCCCATGGGTAACATAGACGTTTTCAAAATGTTTTTCCCAGTACCCCCGCGCTTCTTCGATGCTCTGGTAGCCCAGGGCTTCGCTCTCCTCGACGAGCGGATAGACAATCAGCACCTGGTGCGACTGGGCGATCTCGGCGCGGATATGGGCCAAAAGGGCGGGGAAGTCGCCTTTGTGGATCACACGCGTCGTGATGTCCTTTATAAAAGGGGTCTTCGTGATCAGGCTGACGTCGATGTGGGCCGAATCGATCATCGCCTGGGTGCGCGGGATGGGGGTGGCGGAGAACTGCAGAAAATGGGGCCGCTTCGTTCCTTCGGATATGAGTTTCTCCAGCCTGTGGCGCTGGGCGGTTCCGAAACGGTGCTGCTCATCGACCATGACGAGGGCGGCATCGGGCAGATCCCGGTAGAGGAGGGCGTGGGTGCCGATCAAAACGTCCGCATCGTCAAGCGGTTCCTTCTTTGATGTCGTATTGGTGACAAGTTTGATCGTTTTGTCCGGCAGGAATTTCCGCGCCTCTTCGAAGAGCTGGTTGGCAAGGATCGTCGTGGGCGCCATCAGGATGCTGCGGTACGGCGAGGCCATCTGCATCGCGGCCAGGATCACCATGGTTTTTCCCGCCCCGACGTCGCCGACGACCATCCGTTTGGCGGCGTGGGGTTTTTTGAAGTCGGCTTCGATCGATTCGATGGCGCCGATCTGTTCGTCAGTGAGCATGAAAGGCAGCCGCATGGCCCAGCCCCGCCAGTCGGAAGCGAGCGTATGAAGCGCCTCGAAGTAGCGCCGTTTGCCCCTGAGCGAACGCATGTAGCTGTAGAGCTCCGCGTATTTGAGGGCATAAAGCTGTTCGGGTGTCGGTTCTTTTCCCGGGGCTTCATGCGGAAAATGCAGCTGCAAAAGCGCGTCGCATACGCGCGGAGGCAGTCCTTCTTGCAGCAGGTTCTGCCGGGTGACGTACCGTTCGACAAGCCGCGCCATCACGTCGGTGCGCAAGGCCGTTTTGTATTTCGGCGTCAGGGTGCCGGCAGAGGGGATGCGCTGAGGATGGCTCATCTGACAGCGGTCCGGCTGGCACTGGATGCGCCCGTAGTAAAGGGCGCGTTCGCCCTCGGTAAAATGGCGGAGCATATAGGGTTTCGGATTGAACAGGACGCCCTCGATCCGCTGGCCGAAGTTGTGAGCGTACATCGTAATGCTCACGGTACGCGGGGTACGGACAATGCGTTCGATCGTGACGTCAACGGCCTGCTCGGAGCCATCCTTAAGCTGCGGATAGAGACGGCGGTCTTCAAAACGGACCGGGGGGACAATGGCCAGCTCTGCCGCCGAGTAGACCCCGAGTTTTTTGAATTTTTCGATATCGGCCTGTTCAATCTGCATGGGGTATTTTAGCGCGTTTCACGCTCGCGGGCTTGAAAGATGACAAGTTTCGTGTGCTATAATCGTTTCCTTTACTAAATACAGAGGGCTTCGCCCGGAAAGGTTTAACGATGAATATCTCACTGACCGGCAGAGCGATCGAACTGACCGATCCCATCAAAGATTACCTTCAAAACGCGATCGGATCGCTGTCGAAGTTCAACCTCGACATCATCTCGGTGCAGGCGGTGTGCGCGAAGCGCAGCAGCGGGAAAAAGCAGGGGGTTTCGGTGGAGTTTACGATCAACCTGGCGGGCAAAAATACGGTGGTCATCAAGCAAAGCGACGATGATATGTATGCCGCGATCGACATCGCGATCGACCGGGCGCAGAAGGCGCTGCGCCGTATGCATGAAAAAATGACGGACCACAAAAACGAGGGGATGAACACCGCGAAGAGTGAATCGGCAGACGTCAAAGCCGCCGCCGAAGCGCTTGAAGAGGAGATCATTCCGATGGAGCTGGACATTTACAAGCCGAGGGAAGTTGCGGATGTGCTTGAAGGGCTCAAAGCGAGCGAAAAGCAGTTTGATATCTTCCTCGACAATGAAGGAACAACGCGCGTTCTCTACAAACGAAACGACGGCCGTTTCGGCCTCTACTAACTGCTTCAAGATGGCCTCTTCCGGCCATCTTTCTTCTCACTATTTATTAATTAGCTAAGTACTCTTTTGATCAGAGTTTCTGGAGGGTCCGTCGGTGGAAGCGGATCGGTTCGTCAAGACCCAGGGACGGCGTGGAGGAGACATAGACATCGATCAAGGCCGCACCGTTGGAAATATTACTGTCAAGTGTGAACGCCTGGGTGGCGTCAATGTAGTTCTGACAGGTTGCCGTCGCCGGGGTCAAACCGTTGGACCAAATGTACCGTATCGTGATGTTCACATCAAGCATGGAAGCATAGGTATAATCCTGGGATGTTATACAGTCCGTCGTATACGGATTGATGCCGGAAATTCTGTAGACGGCGTCTTCCGTCGCATTGAAGGCCAGCAACTGCGCCTGCTCGTTCAGGTAGTTGTTGCTCGTGCGCGACGCGACGTCCGTGGAATACGAGAGCATCTTGAGCAGCATCAGCGTGATCAGGAGCATCATGAAAACGGCGGCGATGACGGCGAAGCCGCCCCGTCTTAGAACACGATTTTTGTTTTGCATATCGAATACTCCCCTTCGCCCATAAAGTCGTCGTCGCTGAGGCACAGCTCGATCTTGATAATGTCCCCCGCCTTTTGCAGGTTGAACGTTTTGACGTTGTCCACCAGCAAAACGCCCGTGCCCGCATACTCTTCGCCCTGCCACGGCTGGTAATCTTGGAACAGGCGAAGTTCGTTGTTGGCCGTGTCGAGCACGAGCGCGTAGGCGGTGTCCACGACCTGGTAGAACTCAAAGATCTCGTCCCCAGGGTTAAAAGGGGCGCCTGTGAACTGAATGATCTCTGCCGTAGTGTGAGGGCTGTCATAAACTTTGAGGTCATTGAAGGCGTGGGTGTGCCACCCGAAACTGGTCTGCACATTGACCTTCGAGCCGACAAAAAGCAGCGCACCGTCGTCCGGCAGAGAAGATGTGGCAGGGCTTTTAAGCTGCGTGTAGGTGGTATTGGCGTTATAGAGGTCGATAATGCCGCTGTAATCGCCGTCGTCCCATCCGTCGCTGTCCAGCCCGATCCATTCGAAGACGTTGTCGTCGTCATTAGCGCTTGAGAGGGACCTGAAGGTGGCGTCCGGACCGGTCGTGGCGATCACGGAATCTCGGACCCGGTACGTCAGGCGGTTCGCAATCTGGCCGACGGCGGCTTCGGTTTTGCTCATCAAAGAAGCGGTGATCGTCGTACGGGTATAGCTTTCGTAGATCTGCAAGAATAGATCGACCCCGAACTTGGCGAGGATGCCCATGACGACGATGACGAAGACCAGCTCCAGCATCGTGAACGCGCGGCGCATCCGTGAACGAAGTATTCTCATTGGAAAATCCTCTTAGCGAAGTCGATTTCGCCGATATTGTACGAATAAACGCGCATCCGGACGAGATTGTCGTTGGTATCATTGTCGTTGATGGAAACGACCGTCATTTTGATATCGGTCGGTCCGCCGACCGTTCCCGTAGCGAAAGGCGCATTGACGTACCCGGAGCTGAGAGCGACTTGATAATTGCGCTTGTAGCCGTGCTCGTCCGTAATGTTGACATCGGTCGCCCCGTCGGACACGCCGTCAGGTTGTGCCTGAGAGGCACCTGTGGGCTGACTGTGGAAACGACGGTGCTTGTCCTGGGCGATGCCGCCGAGACGGAGTACCGACATGATCTCGTCCGCACCGGTACAGCCGCCGGCAGGCATTTGGCTCCTTGCGCCGGTAACGGTATCGATACAGACTCGTTTATAGCCCGTAACGTTCGTATCGAGGATCTTCGAATAAGCGAGTTCGCCCGAGGGATCCTTCGAGTTCGGGTCCCAGCGATGCGAAAAGATCTTGGCCGATTCCATCGAGGCCAGAAAGACCGCTTCTTGCGAAAGCGCCCCCTCCATCGTGCTGCCGCTGCGCGTCATGATCTGCGAGACGCCCGCGACGGTGATGCCGATGATGACGATCGCGAAGATCATCTCTATCATGGTAAATGCGCGTTTTACTGCCACCGGATTCTCCTATTTGAGTTGGCTGGCCCGGAGTCCGTACCGCCCAGGTTCCCTTCGCCCGCTTCCACGCCGATCGCGTTGAACTCGATCAGGAATGATGCGTTGATGTCCGGGTTAGGATTGAAGCGGTCGTAGTTGAGCCAGCGCTGCGTATGGATGTTGACCGAGGCCTTGTACGGATAGTTGTCGTCACCCGTGTAGCCGATTTGGACATTGGAAATGCCGTTGATCGGATTGGTGATGTGCGTCGGCGTGGCGATGGAATTCCCCAGATACAAAGGGGCGGTCGTTGTATTGATGTCATAGCCGAAATATTTGTGGCTCAGGTGGGTGATGTTGCTGTCCGCCGCCGAATCGTGATGGGTGTTGCGGAACCATAGGATGGCATCTTTGCTTCTCTCGTTGTCCTGCGCATACTCCCTTCGGAGTGAGAGGTTGGCATCGTTGGCGCCGTAGAAT
>JARROU010000089.1:0-9868 GCA_037383585.1 Campylobacterales bacterium
CGGTTTCAGCGGACGTGCACAGCGTGCGGACTATTGGTTCTTTTTCCTGTTCAACATGATCGCCAGCATCCTGCTGCTTGTTGTAGACGGCGTGCTTGGCACCTTCGATATGGCATCAGGACTGGGACTGCTTTACGCTGTTTATTCTCTGGCGGTGCTTATTCCGTCTGTGGCCGTCAGTGTCAGACGTCTGCATGATATCGGTAAAAGCGGCTGGTGGCTGCTGATCGCATTTATCCCGTTCGTAGGACCGATTGTCTTGCTCGTCTTTTTTATCCTGGACAGCCAGGTGACAGAGAATACTTACGGTCCCAACCCGAAAGGCACACTGCAGGCCGTCGTCAATCCTGCCTAACTTCTCACTTTCCTTCAAGTTCCGTCCGTGTCTGGGCGGGGCCTCTTCGTAAAGATCAATCAGTGACAAAAAAATGAGTGGGTATTGTATAGCTCGTTATATAGATCAGGATGACAGTGTGTTGTGTGGCCTGATGTCCGCTACGAAAGCGAACGCAGGAAAGCGACGGTGGTGCGGACACCGGCACCGGTGCCGCCGTGGGGGTTGACGCCCCAGCCCGATTCGGTATAGGCCGGACCCGCGATATCGAAGTGCATCCATTTCTCTTTCATTTCATCGGTGATGAAGTGATCCAGGAACAGTGCCGCAGTGATGGCACCGCCGTAGGGGATATTTCCGATGTTGCAGACGTCGGCGATCTCGCTTTTGATCGCCTTTTTCAGGTGCGGGTTGAACGGCAGCGCGCCGACGAGCTCGCCCGCCGCGTCGGCGGCACGGTAGACGGAATGTTTAAGCGTGTTGTTGTGTCCCATAAGGCCCGTCGTGTATGGGCCGAGGGCGACGACGCAGGCCCCGGTGAGCGTGGCGTAGTCGAAAAGATAGTCGGCGTTGACGTTTTCCTGCGCAAAGCACAGCACATCGGCGAGGACAAGTCGCCCTTCGGCGTCGGTGTTGCGCACTTCGATGGTCTTGCCGTTTTTTGCCGTAAGCACGTCGTCGGGTTTGTACGCATTGCCGCCGATCATGTTCTCGACCGCACCGACGAAACCGTGGACCGCAACGGGCAGTTTCAGTTCGCTGACGGCTTTCATGATGCCCAGCACGGCACAGGCCCCCGCTTTGTCCATTTTCATGGTCACCATGGAGGCGGCCGGTTTGAGGCTGAGCCCGCCGCTGTCGTAGGTCAGGCCCTTTCCGATGAGCGAGACGGTTGCGACGGGATTTTTTGGTGTGTAGGAGAGGTGGATCATGCGCGGTTTGTGCGCCGAGGCCCGGGCGACACTGAGCATGGCGTTCATCTGTTGCTCTTCGAGCGCCAGTTCGTCGTAGATGTCGCAGGAGAGACCGTTCTCGTCCGCCAGGGACTGCGCGACGATGGCCATGTCCGAGGGGGTCATGTCGTCGGGCGTCGTATTGACGAGGTCGCGGGTGAAATTGGTTGCGTTGGCGACGACGATCGCTTCGTTGACGGTACGCTGCAGCGTTTCGAAATCTTCCGAAGTTCCGTCATGGTTGGCGCTGCCGAGATAAAACGCCTTGAGTTTGGACGGTTTGGCGTCGGTTTTGTACTCGGTGTATCGGTAGCTGCCCAGCAGAATGCCCTCGACGATGGCCGCCGCGCTGTCGAGACCGTACTGGCTGATCTTGGCGCTTTCATACGCAAACCCGCAGAGGGTCTTGGATGCTGCCGCCATGGCATCACGAACCGCGTCGGGTTCATAGGCCGTAACGGCCGCGACATACTCGCCCGTTTCGTGCAGCATGCAGCTTTGGCTCTCTTTGGCTTCGAACCCGGCTTGTTGCAGTACGGATTTTTTCGGGTGCGCCTCGAAGGTGTCGGGCGTGAGCAGGGTGACGGTCAGGGCCGCGTCGATGGATTCAGCAGGTTGTGTTTCGAGCTTTACGTGCATTTTGTTTCTCCAGCATTTGGTTTTCGATTTTCTTGAACCAGGTGGTGATCCCGTAGAGGAAAGCACCGGCGACGGGCAGGGCAAAGTACCAGTGCGCTTTCGCCCACTCCAGGACCTGCAGAATTTGTTCCCCCAGCAGATAGGCGGGCCGAATAGTGATCGTGGCCCACACCCAGGCACTCAGAAGATTGATAATGGCAAACTTCCTGGCAGAGTATTTCGTGATCCCGATGCTCATCGGAATTACGGTGCGAAGGCCGTAGAGGTATCGCTGTACGAAGATGATCGGCCATCCGTATTTTTTGAGCAGTAGGTGGGCGATGGCGAATTTGCGGCGCTGATTGTGGAGTTTTCTCTGGATAAAGCCCTTGTTGAAGCGGCCGATATAAAAATAGATTTGGTCCCCGGCAAAACCGCCGAGTCCGGCAATGAAGATTGCAAGGGGGAGATTCATGTGCCCGGTATGGCTCATGATGCCGGCCATAAGAAGACCCATCTCCCCTTCGAGGATGCTCCAGACGAAGAGGATGACATAGCCGTATACTTGCAGCAGTTCCAGAAAATATTCTTCCACGCTATCGTCCTAGTCGAAGTGCAGCAGGTCTTTGGCCTGGATCATATCTTTGTCGCCGCGTCCCGAGAGGTTGACGATCACGAGTTTCCCCTCGATGTCGGGCATCTTTTTCAAATAGGCGATGGCGTGCGAACTTTCAAAAGCGGGGATGATTCCCTCCTTGCGGCTGAGCCAGACGAAGGCGTCGAGGGCCTCTTCGTCGGTAATGGTGTCATATTTGACCGTCCCGTTCTCCTTGTGAAAGGCGTGTTCGGGCCCGATGCCCGGATAGTCCAGGCCCGCGGAAAAGGAGTGCGCTTCGAGGATCTGGCCGTCGGGGTCTTGGAGCAGGTAGCTCATCTGACCGTGCAGAACGCCCGGGCGTCCCTTGAGCAGGGAGGCGCCGTGTTTGTCCGTTTCGACGCCGAGGCCGCCCGCCTCGATCCCGATGCACTGGACTTCTTCGTCTTCGAGAAAGTGTTGGAACGTTCCGATGGCGTTGGAACCGCCGCCGATACAGGCGATGACGCGGTCGGGCAGGCGTCCCTCTTTTTCCAGGATCTGCGCCCGTGCCTCCCAGCCGATGATCGACTGGAAGTCCCGCACCATCATCGGGTAGGGGTGCGGTCCGGCGACGGTCCCGATAATGTAGAAGGTGTCTCGGGCATGGGTGACCCAATGGCGGATCGCATCGTTCATAGCATCTTTGAGGGTGCGCGAACCGCTCTCGACCGGATGCACTTTCGCCCCGAGCAGCTTCATCCTAAAGACGTTGAGTTCCTGGCGGGCAACGTCTTTGGCTCCCATGAAGATCTCGCATTCGAGTCCCAGCAGCGCCGCGATCGTCGCCGTGGCGACACCGTGCTGGCCTGCGCCCGTTTCGGCGATCACCTTTTTCTTGCCGAGTTTTTTCGCCAGCAGGCCCTGGGCGATCACGTTGTTGACCTTGTGCGCGCCGGTATGGTTCAGGTCTTCGCGCTTGAGATACACTTTCGCACCGAGTTCATTGGATACATTCTTAGCAAAATAGAGCGGAGAAGGGCGGCCGACGTAATCTTTGAGGTAGCCGTCCACCTCTTTCCAGAACGTTTCGTCGAAACGATAGGATTCGTAGGCTTTTTCCAGTTCCAGCAGGGCCGGCATCAGCGTTTCGGGAACATAGCGTCCGCCGAAGATGCCGAAATGGCCGTTGGTGTCGGGATCGAACTTCGAAGGTTCGGGGATATACATCACTCCACTCCTATGACAGTATAGACCGGCGTGATCTCGGTCAGTTTTTCGATGCCGTCCAGAAACTCAAGACCGACGACGAAGCAGGCTTCCGCACAGTGCGCGCCGACTTTTTCGATCAGCGAGGCGGCGGCGCGGGCCGTGCCCCCGGTGGCAATCAGATCGTCGATGAGCAGAACTCTTGCCCCATTTTTTTGTCCGAAAGCGTCGATGTGCATCTCCACCTCGTCAAATCCGTACTCAAGCGAGTATTTCTCCGAAACCGTCGTGTAGGGCAGTTTCCCCTTTTTACGGATGGGAACGAACCCAATCCCGAGCATCTGCGCCAGCGCGGCACCGAAAATAAAACCGCGGGCATCAATGCCGGCGACATAATCGAGTCCATACGACGCGTAACGCGCCTTGAGATGGCGCATCAGTGTGTCGAACGCCTCCGCGTTACCCAGCAGTGTGGTGATGTCTTTAAAGACGATCCCGGGTTTCGGAAAGTCGGGAATGTCGCGGATTGCGTTTTCGATCAGGGCTTTTTGGTCGACGGAAAGGGTCATTATATGCCTTTACAGCGCGGCCGAACAGCCGCCGGCGGCTTCGATCTTCTCAACACGTCCCGTGTGGCGTCCGCCCTCGAACGCGCCGGCGACCCACGCATCGATCATGGACTCTGCCACACCCCGTCCGACGACACGCTCGCCGAAACAGAGGACGTTGGCGTCATTGTGCGCGCGGGCCATCGTCGCCGTATAGGCGTCGTGGCACAGCGCGGCGCGGATGCCGGAGAAACGGTTGGCCGTCATACTCATCCCGATGCCCGAACCGCAGATCAGGATGCCGTCGGCATCCTCTTCATCCTCCAAAACAGCGTTGCAGAGTTTGACGGCGAAATCGGGATAATCGACACGATCCTGGCTGTACGGACCGAGGTCAATGACCTCATGGCCTTTTTCCTTGAGCAGTTCGACGGTATAGTTTTTCAGCTCAAAGCCTGCATGGTCGGTTGCGATATAGAATTTCATGGGAGTCTCCTTCAAGATAGTTAAGATAAAAGCAGTTGCAGGATGAACTGCACCGGCATAAAAAGCACGTACTGGCTGAGCGGCGTGATCAGCAGTATGATCACAATAAGCATACCATACGGTTCCATACGTTCAAACCACATCGCGACACGGTGAAGGCCCAGCTTGAGCGAAAGGAACATGATAAAGTGCGCCCCGTCGAACTGCGGGATCGGCAGCAGGTTGAACACGGCCAGGACGACATTGATCAGTACGAGCTGCATCACGAGCAGAAAGAGGAAAATATACCCCAGACCGTCGCTACCGTACGCATATTGATCGGCACCGGCTTGGCCCAGCCGAACAGAATCCCGCTGCCCATGCCCAGCAGCATCGGGATGAAGTACATCATCAGCGGCACGGCGATGGTACCGACGGGATCGATATGGATCAGGGGATTGATTGATAGGCGGCCGGCGTCTTTGGCGGTGGTGTCCCCGTATTTGTAGGCAACCCAGCCGTGCATGATCTCATGCCCGATGATCGCGATCGCGAGGGCGGCGACGGATGCGACAATGCGCAGCAGGTCAATAGAGTCCACGGTCGATGCTTTCTTCGCGTTTGCGCTCGGCGACGGCGCGCTCAAGATACGGAGCGTGCTCGAGGTCGGTCGGCGTTTTGAACATGCGGTCCCAGCGGATCTCGTAGTTGTCGTCAATGCTGAAATAGATGAACCAAGGCGTCCCTTCGATCAGGCCGTAGGGGACGGCCCCCCAGAAGCGGCTGTCGTGGGAGTGGTCGCGGTTGTCGCCCATCATGAAATAGCGGTCTTCAGGAACTTTGACGGGACCGAAGTTGAACAGCGGTTCGGGAAAGCTTCCGTCGTCGATCACATTGGGGTCGTGGTGGATTCCGGCATGGTCTTTCATATAGGGGTTCTTGATCCACAGCTTTCCGTCGTACTCCGTCAGTTCATGGGTGAAAACGTAATTCTTGCGGATGTAAGCGTCCCCTTCGGCCAGGTGAAGGTAAAGGTCCTTGTCGCGGACCATGACCTCGTCGCCCGGCGTGGCGACGCAACGCTTGACGAAGTGCTGTTTCGTGTTGTTGGGATAGCGGAAGATGACGATGTCTCCGCGCTCGGGCGCGTCGCCGTTATAGATATGCCCGTCCGTGCCCGGAATGAGCGGAATCTCAAGGAAGGGGAGATGCGGTGTCGAGATGCCGTAGGCGAATTTTTTGGCGAAAAGGTGGTCGCCGATAAGCAGGGAGTCTTTCATGGAGCCACTGGGGATCCGGAAGGCCTGCGCGACAAAGAAAATGACGAAGAGGACGATAATGATGGTGCCCGTCCAGCTGTTGGAAAATTTATAGGCGGCTTTGGCGGCGTGTGTGACTTTTTTCTTCATTGGATCTCTTGTGCATGGAGCTCGGCGGCTTTGAGCGTGTTTTTAAGCAGCATCGCGATGGTCATCGGACCGACGCCGCCCGGAACCGGCGTAATGTAGGAGCATTTCGGTGCGACGTTTTCATAATCGACGTCGCCGACGAGGCGGCCGTCTTCTGCGCGGTTGATGCCGATATCGATGACGATGGCCCCCTCTTTGACCATATCCTCTTTGATCAGGTTGATGACCCCGGCGCCGACGAGAATGATGTCCGCATTCTGCGTATGCGCCTTGAGGTCTTTGGTGTGGATGTGCGTGACGGTGACGGTGGCGTCGGCGTTGAGCAGCAACGCGGCCATCGGTTTTCCGACGATGTTCGATGCGCCGACGACGACGGCGTCCTTGCCCCGGACGTCGATGTCGTACTCGGCCAGCAGTTCCATGACGCCGAGCGGGGTGCACGGCACGAAGCCGTCGAGCCCGGTCATCAGGCGGCCGGCATTGAAGGGGTGGAAGCCGTCGACGTCCTTGTGCGGCGTCACGAGTTCGAGCAGTTTGGTCGTATCGATATGCGGCGGCAGTGGCAGCTGAACCAGGATACCGTCGATGCCCGGGTTCTCGTTCATCATCTCGATCGTCTTCTCGATCGTTTCCTGGGAAATCGTCTCGGGCATCTCGTGGGTGACGGAATAGAAACCGACACGGTCGCATGCCTTCTTCTTCATACCGACGTAGGCGTGCGAAGCGGGATCGTTTCCGACCAGGATGACTGCAAGCCCCGGAACGCGTCCGGTCTTTTCCTTGAGGTCCGCCACAGAGGCGGCAACCTCGGTTTCAATCTTTTTGGAGAGCGCTTTTCCGTCAAGTATCTGCATTTCGATGACCTAATAATTTTTTCGATAATATACTCCGAATTCAATAAAAAGGTGCTTTTGATGGCCCGTTGGCTCCTATTTTTGGCCACATTTCTTATCGCAGACGAATCGTTTATCACGCCGCAGGAGTATGCGGCACAGCTCTACCACAATCCGCGCGGGATCGGCTGCCATCTTTGCCACGGTGAAAGCGGGGAGGGACGCATCATCGCCGAATACGTTGATAAAGGCGAACAAAAAGCCTTTGCCGCTCCGGCCATCAACCGGATCGGTTTCGAGGCGTTTGACGCCGCACTATCCAAACGAATCAAAGGGATGCCGCGGTATTTTCTGACCACCGGAGAGCGAAAGGCGCTTTACCGTTATCTTCACCCCGAAGCAAAGGATGCCAATGTTTCACAATGACCTCGCCGTTCTGGAGCGCGCCGCAGAGACGCTCGACATCGATGTGCTCGATGAATTTCTTTTCCCCCGTAAGAGGACGCTGAATGCCGCCACAGGCTTTCACGCCCCTCTGATGCTTTCCGCGCACCGCGTCAAACATCTGGCGAAGATCCCGTCCCTTGATGCGGATGCAATCATGTTCAACCTCGAAGACGGCGTATCGCCGGAGCAGAAACCCGTGGCGCTGCGCCTGTGTGCTTTGACGCTTTCGCGCCTGCCGCAAAGCGACAAGAAACTGATCGTGCGGGTCAACCCGCTGGACGAGGGCGGGGAGGCGGAAATCGCCGTTCTGGGCGCGTTCATGCCCGATGCGATCCGGGTCCCGAAGATCCGCAACGCCGAAGAGGTGAAGCGGGTGCTTGAATTGGTGCCCGAACCGATCGAGGTGCATCTCTCCATCGAAACGAAGGATGCCTGGCTCGCCCTGGCCACGCTTCGACCGGATCCCCGCGTCACCTGCTTTTATCTCGGCATTCTGGACCTCTTTGCCGATCTCGGGCTCGATCAGGCGCTGATCGCACCGGAGAATCCGACGCTGCGCTACCTGCTGCCGCATTTTTTCGTGACCTGCCGCGCGCTCGGCGTCAAACCGGTCTCTTTCGTCTACCAGGATTACCGCAACGAGGAAGGGTTCGCGGCCTGGCTTGCGCTGGAACGTGACATGGGGTTTGACGCCAAAGGCTGTCTCTCCCCGAAACAGGCCGAACAGGTCATCCGCTTTTTTGGAAGGGATGCGGCGGCGCTGGAGCGGGCCCGGGAGATCGTGAGGCTCTTTGAAGCGGAGCGCGCCAAAGGGGTGACGGGCTTCACGCATGAGGCCTACGGCTTTATCGACGAACCGATCTACAAGGGAGCGCTTGCGCTTCTTAGGGAAGCGGAATGAAGCGTTTTGCCGCCGCCGTCACCTCGACAAACGGGCTGATTCTGATCGGCATCGTTCTGGGCGGCCTGTTCGGGGCGTTGTGGCCGGAACTGGCATTGCAGCAGCGCATCATCGGACAGATGTTCGTCGCGCTGCTCAAGATGCTCGTCGTGCCCCTGGTCTTTGCCAGCATCTTCGTCGCGATCGCGGGGCTGGGGACGCTGCACCAGCTTAAAAACATGGGGCTGCGCACCATCGGTCTCTATCTGCTGACGACGGCGCTGGCGGTCCTGCTCGCCATTGCCGCGATGAACGTGCTCGGGATCGGCGAGGCCGTCGCCGCCGAGGGGGTGCAGTTTGCGCAAGCGAAAGCGATCAAACCCTTCTCCTTCGAAGCGATGCTGCTGAGTTTCATCCCGACGAACGTGTTCGCTTCCCTGACGCAGGGGGCGATGATGCAGGTGATCGTCTTTTCGATCCTCTTTGCCGTCGCCAGCCTCTACCTCAGTGACCACCACCAGGCGCTGATGCTCGATTTTTTCACCGGGGTCAACAATGCGATGCTCAAGATGGCCGAATGGGTCATCAAGCTGACGCCGATCGGTGTGTTCAGTCTCATTTCCTACGTCATTGCGGATGAGGGGGTCGACGTGATCCTCGGGTTGTGGAAGTACATGCTCGTCGTCATCGGGGTCATTGTGCTGCACGGAGCGCTGACGCTTCCGTTTCTCGGGGCGTTCTTCGCCCGCATCAATCCCTACCGCTATCTGAACCGCGTCAAGGAGGCGATCCTGCTGGCATTCTCGACGGCCTCCAGCGCCGCGACACTGCCGGTGTCCATGGAGGTCAGCGAGCACAAGGGCGGGGTGCGGCGCGAAAGTGCGGGATTCGTGTTGCCGCTGGGGGCGACGGTCTCCATGGACGGGACGGCGGCTTATCTGGTGGTCGCCGTGCTCTACATCGCGACGCTGGCGGGCGTGGAACTCTCTTTTGGTGACCAGGTCCTGCTCGGGGTGACCGTCGTCGCGCTCAGCGTCGGCGTCGCCGCGCTGCCGAGCGCCTCGCTTGTGATGATGGTCGTCATCCTGGGCCAGCTGGGCCTGCCGGCCGATTACATCGGACTGATCGTTGCGGTTGACCGGGTGCTCGATATGTTCCGCACCTCGCTCAACGTCACGTCGGATCTTATGGTGACGAAAATCGTCGATGTGACGACGCGCAGGGCGGCACTGGCGCATTCAGACTGAAGGTCGCAGCCTCGGTCAAAGACGCAGCCGCATCTCTCAATCAGTATCCCCTGAGAAAATAGCCGAACTTGTACCGGATCAGTGTCTTCTGCTCGGGGCGCGGGTACTTCCAGTAGACGGATTCGATTGTCTCCTTCGTGACCTCATCGAGCAGGAAAAAGCCGCTGCGGCGGATGTAGCGGAAATCGGTCATGCTGCCGTCGGGGTGGAGGTAGAATTCGACGACGTTGTAATCGTTGACCCTGAGGTTGTTCGGGATCATCGTCGGACCGGTATCGTCGAGCTGCGACTGCGTCAGGCGGCGCATGATCTCCTGGTTGTCCAGCAGGTATTTTTTTCGCCTTCGGTGAG
>JARROU010000090.1:0-6190 GCA_037383585.1 Campylobacterales bacterium
GTCGTCAAGCCGGAGGTCCCGCAGCAGGCGCCCGTTCAGATCGGTGACTCGGAGGTCACTGTTATAATAGAAGATCCCGATCGGGGCGTTTTCGAGCAGAGTGAACAGCTGTCCTTTCGTGCTTTCGAGGTCCGATCTGACCTGTGAAAGGGCATACTTGTTTTGGATCGACTTGTCGATGACCGTACCGAAATGTTTTGCGGTAAAGATCATCAGGATGCCCAGCGTGGTGACGATGTAGGCGATGGTCTGATACAGAGGATTCTCCATCCCGGCCAGCCGGCTGATGAGCGGAACAAAGGACAAGAAGGCGTAGGCCACGACCATGTACCATGACGCGGAGATGATGCCCAGGGCCGTTGCCGTAATGCCGAGCGTAAAAAGCACCACGACCATCTGGTAGAGCATATCGTGCTGCGGAAAGAGCAGGAGTGCGGTGCTTCCCCACAGTCCGCCGCCGATGAGGACGTAGGTGTAGTAGCGATGCAGCCAGAGCGTGCTGTTCATGCGCAGCTCCAGGTCGGAACTGTTGCTGTAGAGCAGGTAATGGTAGAGCCGGAACAGCAGAACGACCACGGTGACACTGACCCAGACGGCCAGGGAAAAGTTGTCGACGTAATGCCACATGATCAGGCTGAACAGCAAAACGGCGACGAAGTGGACGAACAGGATGACGGGGACTGTGTTGTAAAGATACTTGAGTTTGTCAAAGTTGAATTGTTGCTGCATCGTTGAACCGGCTCCCGCCGTCGTTTTTGTCCGGGACGGCCCAGACCCTCCGGCCTTTGGTTCGTGTCCAGACTCTATGGCAATCAATGATAGCATAAAAATCGGTTGCCGGATGATTTCCGGCTTGGCTTATTTTAAAAAGGAGTCCAGAAGCTTTTCGAGCTGTTTGCCGGCTTCGCGCTCGATCAGTTTACCGGCATCGACGGAGACGTTCGGACGGTTCAGGGAGCCTTTAAGCCTGAAGTCGATCGGATTGTCGTTGGCTTCGACGTGAACCCTGGCATTTATGGAATCGGCTTTCGTATCAATTCTGGCATGCTGTGTTTCAAGGCTGGAATGGTTTGAATGCAGCAAAAGGTCCGCATCGATGAGGTTGTCATTGATCCGGGCCTCCGAATGACCTTTGAACTGTTCGTTATACAGATCGAGCGTACTGTACTGACGCAGGAGGTCGAAGGCGATGTTGCGCGTGAAATAGCCTTGGGACAGCTGCGTTTTGAGGAGGCCTTTTTTGGTCCCGGTATCATAATCGAGTGACCCGTCCACTTTGGAGTCAAAGATTTCGGGGTAGGTCAGCATATGTAGGGCCTGCAGGCTGCCCAGCGCGTTGAAATCCGCGTGGAGCTTCTTGTCCCTGAGCGTCGCTTTGACCTTCCCGCCCGCAAGCGTACTATTGGCGTGAAGCGTCAGAACCCCGTCATGGCGCAGGTCCCCCGTAACCTCCGCACTGCCGCGTAATGGACGGTCAGTCAGAAACGAGAGTCGGCTCAGATGGGGAAGGGAAGCGGTATAGTCCGCATTCAGAATTCCGCTTTTGAAGTTATAACGTACCGGTGCGCTGTGCAGCGTGGCCAGGTCGGAGCGCAGCTCGATCTCGGACTCCGCGCGGTCTCCTTCGAGCGTCGTTGCAGACTTGATGGAAAACGTCGCCCCTTTGAAACGGGGCCAATCGAAGGCGTTTGCCACGACGGTTTTATCCGCTTTCCCGTTTTTCATCTCGAGCGCAACCGTGCCGTCGAGTTTGCCGGGTTCGAGGTTCGGAATTCTGGCCTGCAGGGTAACGTCTGCATCGGCATACTGCGGTCTGCCGAGCGTATAGAGCAGCTTTTTCAGCTTGAGCGCTTTGACGTCCAGCGTGGCGGAGACGGGTGTGAATGCCTTGAGCACCGCCTCGAGAGAGGTTGTGCTGCCCGCGATATTGCTGGCGGCGACGGCTTCAAGCCGTTCCTTGTCGCCTTTGAGCGTCCCGTTGAGTGCCAGCGGACCGCGGAAGGGCTGACGGGTCAGGCCTTTGAGGAGGGAAAGCTCTTTGAGGTCGAGGGCATATTTCAGATCCATGCCGCTGTGCTGCGGGATCAGCTGCCCGGACGATGCGAGCTGTCCGACGGAAGAATCGATCTTGGCGTCATAAACAACGGCATTGCCGTCGAGCGTTGCGTTCAGGGATGAACGTAACGCGGCATCGGGCAGGCGCAGCTCATAACGCTTTTGGATCAGGGAACGGTTGAGTTTCCCGTCGATCAGTACGGCATTGACACTTCCCTGTAATGTTTTGGGATCAAGGTTCTGCAGGTCGATGTCCGCATTGATGCTGCCGTAGGCCAGGGCATCCTCACCGAAGAGATAGAGCAGACGATCGAGCTGCGCGCGGCGGATGGTCGCCGTAACGGAAGCGGGCTCCAGGTCGTGAAGCGTGCTGCGGTACGCCGTATCACTCCCGGCCACATCGGAACGCCCTTCAATCGTAAGCGTATTTTTGTCTCCTTTGACGCTTCCTTTGGTGAAAAACGGACCGCGAAGCGGTGCATCGGTCAGCGGTTTCAACAGGGCCAGTTCGGAAAAACGGACGTCATAGGTAAGGTCGGCCGCAAAGGGTTCAGGGGAGAGCGTTCCTTTGGAATTGATCCGGGCGAGATTGGAGACGAAGGACAGAACATAGTCTGCTTTGGCTGAGTGAATCTGTGCATCCGCATCGAAGGAAAAGTCGGTATCGGGAAGCGTTACGTTGAATTCGTTTTTCATGACCTTGGTATTGAACACGCCTTTGGCAACGTTGATACGGAGGTTCCCCTCGGTCTTTCCCGCAGCCAGCGGGGCGAAACGGGCTTCGACGGCCAGACGGCCCTCGGCAAAGGCCGGCCGGCCGCCCATGGACAGCAGCCGGGCGATATCGGCATTGTTGAGGCTGAGTGTTACAGATACTGGTGTATAATCGACAATGTCGGCTGTGTATTGCGTCTGGCTTTGTGCGACGTCGCTCGTTCCGGCCACGTGCAGGTCATCGAAGGTTCCGGAGAGCGTACCTTGCGTCTGGAATGTACCGCGCAAAGGAGAGGACGTCAACGGTTCCAGTGCTGCGAGATTCTGAAGTCGGGCATGGTAGCGTGCTGAAACCGTTTGTGTCCACAGAGAATAATCTCCATCTGCGTCAATGGTGTTGTTTTCCGTCAGTGAGACGGTGGCTTCAAAATGGTCAATGCCGAGTTTGAAACGGGTCAGTTCCGCCGGCAGGCCGAGTGCGTTTTGCATTTTCTTTTCCGCAAGTGCGGAGAGCAGCGCATTCCCCGGCGGGGTAAACAGGAACGCGAAAAGGGCGGTCACTATGACCAGAATGGCCGTAATCGATAGAAGGATCCGTTTCATTGTCGTGCCTCTTTAATCAACAGAGAGTAGAGTGCATTATAGCTTTTTTGGGTGCCGATCGGAGAATGTTCGGCGTGATTTCAGTGTTGAGTCTTACCGACTAAGGTATATTGATTGATATTCAGTAAATATATTCTTGACAAGAATACACTCATGTTGTATAATTTTGCAGATTTCAATGGAAAGGAGTCTGATATCCGAGATGTCTAATGAAGAAAATAAAGAAAAGCTTGACAGCAGCGAAGAAACTATGCCCAATGAAGAGGAGATGATCGAAGAGATCGTCGAAGAGGCTGCCGAAGAGGTCGAAAATGATCTCGAGCGGGTCAAAAAAGAGCTCGATCAGCTCAAAGAGAAGTATACGCGCGTTCATGCGGACTTCGACAACATCAAAAAGCGCCTGGAACGCGAAAAATACCAGGCGCTTGAATATGCGCAGGAGAAGTTCGCCAAGGACCTGATCCCTGTGGTCGATTCGCTGGAGATGGCCATCAAAGCCACCGAAGCGGAAGAGACGGAAGCGGCAGAACTGCTGGCGAAAGTCAAAGAGGGCGTGGAGCTGACAATGAAACAGTTCCTCAGCGCGCTGGAGAAACACGGCATTACGCCGGTCGGCGAAGAGGAACCGTTCGATCCGAACGTTCACCATGCGGTGCAGCAGGTGGACAGTCCGGACCACGAGAGCGGCGAGATCGTCAACACCTTCCAGAAAGGGTACAAGTACAAAGAGCGTACCCTGCGTGATGCGATGGTCGTGATTGCGAACTGATTCGCGTTACGTAATTAATAAAAAGAGCGCAAGGCGCGTGAGCCTCGCGCTGAGCGAAACAAAGCGTTAGCGTAGGCATCCGGACTTGGTTCGGATGCCGTATCAAATATAAAGCAAGAAAGGAAAGATAATAATGAGCAAAGTAATCGGAATTGACCTTGGTACAACCAACTCAGCGGTCGCTGTCTACGAAGGCGGTGAGGCAAAAATCATCCCGAACAAAGAGGGTAAGAATACGACGCCTTCCGTCGTAGCGTTTACGGACAAGGGCGAAGTCCTCGTCGGCGACCCGGCGAAACGCCAGGCGATCACCAACCCGGAGAAAACGATCTACTCCGTCAAGCGTATCATGGGTCTGATGATGAACGAAGAGAAGGCCAAAGAGGCGCACGACAAAGTCACCTACAAAATCGTGGACAAGAACGGTATGGCGGCGGTGGACGTTGCCGGCAAGATCTATACGCCGCAGGAGATCTCTGCGAAGATCCTGACCAAACTCAAAGAGGATGCGGAAGCGTACCTCGGAAGCACCGTTACGGATGCGGTCATTACCGTTCCGGCCTACTTCAACGACGCCCAGCGTAAAGCGACGAAAGAAGCCGGGACGATCGCGGGACTGAACGTTTTGCGTATCATCAATGAGCCGACGGCGTCCGCGCTGGCATACGGTCTGGACAAGAAAGGCGAAGAAAACGTTCTCGTCTACGACCTGGGCGGCGGTACGTTCGACGTAACGACCCTTGAAATCGCCGAAGGGACGTTCGAAGTTCTTTCAACGGACGGGAACGCCTTCCTGGGCGGCGACGACTTCGACAACCGTATCGTCGACTACCTGGCAGGTGAGTTCAAGTCTGAAAACGGCATCGAAAACGGTATCGACCTCAAAGCGGACAAGATGGCGCTTCAGCGTCTGAAAGACGCGGCGGAAGCGGCGAAAAAAGAGCTCTCTTCGGCGACGGAAACCGAGGTGAACCTGCCGTTTATCACGGCGGACGCGACCGGTCCGAAACACCTCGTTGTCAAACTGACGCGTGCGAAATTCGAAGGGATGATCGACGACCTGATCAAAGAGACGATGACGCACATCAACGTCGCGCTCAAAGATGCGGATCTCGACAAAGGCGAAATCAAAGAGGTCATCATGGTCGGCGGTTCGACCCGTGTGCCGCTCGCGCAGCAGAAGGTCTCCGAGTACTTCGGCGGCAAAGAGCTGAACAAATCGGTCAACCCGGACGAAGTTGTCGCCCTCGGTGCGGCGATCCAGGGCGGGGTCCTGCGCGGGGACGTCAAAGACGTCCTGCTGCTTGACGTCACACCGCTCTCTCTCGGGATCGAAACCCTCGGCGGCGTGGCAACGAAGATCATCGAAAAAGGGACGACGATTCCGGTCAAGAAGTCCCAGGTCTTCTCGACGGCCGAGGACAACCAGCCTGCGGTCAGCATCCACGTCGTTCAGGGCGAACGTGAGTTCGCCAAGGACAACAAGTCGCTCGGGATGTTCGAACTGACCGATATCCCTGCGGCGCCGCGCGGCGTACCGCAGATCGAAGTCACGTTTGACATCGATGCCAACGGTATCCTGACGGTTTCTGCTGCCGACAAGGGCACCGGCAAACGCCAGGAGATCAAGATCACCGGTTCGTCAGGACTTTCCGAAGAAGAGATCGAGAAAATGGTCCAGGATGCGGAATCGCACAAAGCCGAAGACGAAAAACGCAAAGAGCTGGTCGACCTGCGCAACCAGGCGGACGCCCTGATTGCCCAGACGGAAAAAGCGATGAGCGAAGCGGGCGAGAGCATCGATGCCGGCGACAAAGCGAACATCGAAAGCGCGATTGCGGCGCTCAAAGAGACGCTTAAGGACGAAAACGCATCCAAAGAGCAGATCGAAGAGAAAGTCAAAGCGCTGACCGAAGCAAGCCACAAGCTTGCGGAGCAGATGTACAAGCAGCAGGAGCAGGGCGGTGCGGCCGCTTCCGAAGGTGCCAAAAAAGCCGACGACGACGTCATCGACGCCGAAATCGAATAAACGGATCGGAAGCCTTCGGG
>JARROU010000090.1:6213-10656 GCA_037383585.1 Campylobacterales bacterium
CACACCAAATATCACTTTTTCATCACTTTTTTTAGTTTCCCTTCATGACAGACATATTATTATTGTTGATATTCAACGAAAAGGTCTGAAATGAAAAAAATCCTGTACGGTACGCTGTGTTCCGCTGTTTTGCTTACGGCCGCTCCGATTCACGATGCGGTCAAATACGGCAGATACGATCAGCTCCAGGTCCTGATTGCCAACGGGGCCAAAGTCAATGTCAAAAACGAACAGGGGCAGACGCCGCTGCTGCTGGCGGTACAGGAAAAGGACATCCGGCTGACGCGCTATCTGCTCGACCACGGTGCGGATGTCAACCAGCGGGCGACGCATCTGCAGACGCCGCTGATGTGGGCGGCCTATAACGGCAATATCAAGATGATGAAACTGCTGCTGCAAAAGGGGGCAAGCGTCAAACTCAAAGACGACGGCGGCTATACGGCGCTGCATTCGGCGGTCTTCGGTGCGCACCGAGAGGCGGTCAAGCTGCTGATTGCGCGCGGCTCGGATGTCAATGCCAAAAACGCCGAAGGCGACACGCCGATGCACGTGGCCGCCCGCGTCGGGGATTCGGACGTCGTCTGGCCGCTGATCCGGGCCGGGGCCAGCAACCGTATCCGGAACAAAAAGGGAATGATCCCTTCGGAAGTGGCGTACGATGAGGACAATGACCGCGTGTCACTGATTATGAAGAAAAAAGCGAAACGCTAGTCCGAAAGCGGCCGAAGCTCGTAACGGTGCGCGATCCACAGAAAATAGAATGCTCCTGCGACAAACGCGCCGCCCAGTATGGCGGTAACGGCCTGCAGGCTGATCCCCCACTGCGCCATCAACCCGATCAGGAACGAGACGGCCGAGACCGTCAAGAGAAAAAACATGTCGTTGTAGGCGATGACGCGTCCGTAATAGGCTTCTTCGGTATGGTGCTGCAGCAGAGTATAGGTATAGGACCAGAGGGTCGTTGTGAAGAGGCCGACCAGTACGGACATCGCCAGTGAAACGTAAAAATGGGGCAGCATCGCGGCCCAGGCAAAAATGGCGAAAGCCTGCAGCAGCAGCAGAAACGGCAGCCGCCGGGCGGTGATCCATCGGCCGAAGATCAAAGGGCCGCAGACCAGCCCGATCGCCCGGAAGGCATGCGTCAGACCGATGGCAAGCGGTGCGGCGACGGCCGGCACGTAGTACGCATCCGCGACCAGTGCGACCAGTCCGTCAAATGCCGTAAAGCCGACGACGGCATGCAGAAAAATCAGGTGCCTTGTCTGCGGGTTCTCTTTCAGATAGGAAACGCTTTGACGCAACAGGGTCAGGTAGTGATGGGTGTCACGCTTTTCAAATATGGGGAAGGCCGCATTCGCGAGCAGTAAGAGTGCGGCGACGAAGAGGAGCGCATCGGCCAGAAAAGCGACTTTCACGCCGAGGTAATAGACGGCGATGCCGCTGACCGCCATGCCGAAAGTATAGGAAAACGACCAGATGATCGAATGGAGTTCGTTGGCGAGTTTGAGAGCGGCGGAGGCGAGAAAACGCGGCAGAAGCGCCATTTCGAGCGTGAAATAAAAACTCGAAGCCCCCATGCGGAAAAAGATGAGGAGATACAGCAGCCATAGTTGCCCCATATTCTCGATAAGCATCAAAGGCAGCGTCGTGAAGATCTCCACGGTCATCAGGATCATCATCAACCGTTTCGGGGCGATCTTGTCGATCAGGGAACCGGAAAACGGCGCCTGAAGCACTCCCGGAAGAAAGTGCAGGGCCGCAACGACGGCTACGACGAGCGCTGAGGCGCCCAGCTGCAGCAGCAGCGTATAGATGGCAACGTTGCTGAACCATGCCCCGAAATAGGCGATAAGCTGTATCATGGACAGACGGCGCAGAAGCGGTTCGCGGCGCAAAAGGCTGATATAGGGTTTCATGCCGGAAGTTTAGCGCTTTCGGGGTAAAAGGAGGGAACGATTATGCGTTTTCCCTGTAGGCATCCCGAATCTGCAGAAACTGGTTCAGGTTTTTGAAGAAGGCGTCGATGAGCAGCGGGTCGAACTTGCGTCCGCGCTCGGCCTTGAAGTAATCGAAAATTTTTTGATCTTCCCAGGCTTTCTTGTAGCTGCGGTCGCTCCCGAGCGCATCAAAGACGTCGGCAATGGCGGTGATGCGACCGTAAATATGGATCTCTTTGCCCCTGAGCCCGCGCGGATATCCGGTACCGTCCCATCGTTCGTGGTGTTCGTAGGCGACAATGGCCGCAGCCTGTAGGATCGGCCGTTTCGAGTTTCTCAGCAGCGTGAAGCCTTTTTCACTGTGTGTTCTCATAATTTCCCATTCGACGTCTGTCAGTTCGCCCTTCTTGTGCAGAACACTGTCGGGGATGCCGACTTTTCCGATATCATGCATCGGCGATGCCAGGTGCAGCAGGGAAGCGTCGTGTTCGCTCAGACCGGCTTTGATGGCGAGAAGTTTAGAATATTCGGCGACGCGTTTAACATGATTTCCGGTTTCCAGGCTCCGGCTTTCACTGATCTCCCCGAGCCGGTAGATCAGCTCTTTTTGCGTCTCTTCGAGCTCGTCGTAGAGGTTGTTCTTTATCGTCTCGAGGTAGGTAACGTCGTATCGGATGCCGATAAACTCTATGATCTCGCCGTCGCAGTCGACGATGGGGTTGATGACGGTATCGACGTAGTAGCTGCTTCCGTCTTTTTTTCGGTTTTTGACGATCCCGTACCAGGGTTTTTTTGCCAGAATCGTCTGCCACATCTGCGCAAAGGTTTCCGCGGGCATGTCGGGATGACGGATGATATTGTGGGGTTTCCCCAGCAGCTCCTCTTTACGGTAGCCGGAGATGTCGCAGAAGCGGTCATTGACGTAGGTGATGATGCCGCGCTCGTCTGTTTTTGAGACGATGGCACTTCGGTCGACCACATGTTTGTACTGTTCGAGCAGTTTGGCCTGTGAGAGACTTTTTTCATCGAGTTTCTGCATCAGGACGACGAAACTCGTGCCGCCGTCGTTATGATAGGCATTCGCGATGATGCTGAAGACCGTCGATTTGATCAGGGCTTTGTGAAGGTGCTCCGGGTGCTGAACAACGTATTCGATCCACGAAAGCATGCCCATCTTTTTTTGTAAGAAGCCTTCACGCGGCTCCAGCAGGTTGCAGATACAGCGGTACTTGACCAGAAAGCTCTCGGTGGAGTCGCATTCAAAAAAGGAGAGAAAGGCATTGTTCGTCTCTTCGATCGTCTCCCCGTCAGTGATAAAGCATATGGTGGGGATCAGCGCAAAAGCCGTATCGAATTTGGACGGCATCTCTGGGTTTCTCTCAGCCTGCAAGATCACTCTTGCGCTCTGTATTCCGCATATTTCACCTTGACGTCTTCAAGCGTGACCGGGCCGGGGATTTCCCTCGCGGCGATAAAACCGTTCAGATTGCCCTGCGTGTCATGTTTGGGGGTGATAAAGACGACCGCCCAGTAATGCGACCCGTCTTTGCGCAGGTTTTTGATGTACCCTTTCCAGGGCTCTCCCTGCTTGATCTGTTTCCACATCTCTTTGAAAATCGTTTTCGGCATATCGGGATGACGCATGATATTGTGGGAACGGCCGATCAGCTCCTTTTTTTCATAGCCCGACATTTCAACGAACTTCCGGTTTACGTAGGTGATAATCCCTTCCTTGTCGGTTTCGGTGACCATGGTCTTTCCGTCGTAGAGGATCTCTTCGTTGGTCGGTATCGGTCTTGGCATGTTCGGCTCCTTTCAGGTGTGTACCGTGCTGAAAAAATATTGCAATGACCCGCAATGCGTGTCATTGCATGATAAGGCCTGCGTCTACTTTCCGGCGAACAGTTTGGCCATCGAGGCAAAAAAGAGTTTGAACGCCCCTTTGTTCCCGATGACTTCGTCGATGAATTCATCGTAGGTCATGCGCAGGGAATCGAGGTAGCCGATGAGGTATTTTTCGGAAGCCTCCAGTCCACCGCTCTGTTCGATTTCGAGCAGTTCCGAGTAGAGTTTGCTGATCTGGTCGACGGCGGACGGTTTTGCCGCCTGGCGGTAGGCCATGTAGCCGACGATCGTGTTGTCGACGGGATGTTTCTTGATTTCGAATTTCGTCGTGACCCAGTAGTAGCGTCCGTCTTTGGAAAGGTTCTTCACGACGGCGAAAATGTTTTTTCCCTGCTTGAGGCGGTCCCACATCAGTTTGAAAATCACGCGCGGCATATCGGGGTGGCGGATGACGTTGTGCGGCTGCCCGACCAGTTCGTTCGAGGTATAGCCGGAAATTTCGTAAAAGTAGTCATTGCCGAATTCGATCACGCCGCGGGTGTCCGTACGGCTCATGATGTACTTGTATTTGTCCAGTTTGATCTGTTCGTCTTTCGGGGCGGGTTTTACCATCGGTATCCTCCTAGATTAAATTATTTAATCATATTAAAAGAGGGTGACG
>JARROU010000091.1:0-4960 GCA_037383585.1 Campylobacterales bacterium
AAGAAGCAGACCGTGACGCGGTCGCGTTCCAGGCGTTTGTCCGCCAGCGCCATCCCCACGGCCAGCGGCAGGCCGCCGCCGACGATCGCGTAGCCGCCGTAAAAGCGTTTTTCAAGGCAGAAAAGGTGCATGGAACCGCCCCGCCCGTGCGAACACCCCTCCTGTTTCCCGTACATTTCGGCCATGATCCTGCCGGGTTCGATCCCGCGCAGCAGGGCATGGACGTGTTCGCGGTAGGTCGCGAGAACGGCATCGTCGTCCTGCATTGCGTGCATCACGCCCGTCGCGACGGCTTCCTGGCCGATGTAGAGGTGAAGAAAACCCCGGATCTTCTCCTCGGTGTAGAGTTCCGCACACTTTTCCTCGAAACGCCGGGCCAGGAGCATTTTTTTGTAGAACGCCCTGGCCAGGGCTTCATCCAGTTTGACTTCCATCGCAGACTCCTTTATTTTTCCAGGGTCGAGGTGTCGCCCTCGGGCAGCCCCAGTTCTCTTGCTTTGAGCAGGCGGCGCATGATCTTGCCGCTGCGGGTCTTGGGCAGGTTCGGTTCGAACGCGATCTCCTTGGGCGCGACGGCGGCCCCGAGCTTTTTGCGACCGAAGCCGATCAGCTCGCGCTGGAGCTTCTCGTTTGCTTCGAAGCCCGGTTTGAGGGAGACGAAAGCCTTGACGATCTGGCCGATCAGCGGGTCGGGCTTGCCGATGACACCGGCTTCCGCAACGGCGGGGTGCTCCATCAGGGCACTTTCCACTTCGAACGGTCCGACCATGTGGCCCGACGTCTTGATGATGTCGTCGGCACGCCCGACGAACCAGAAATAGCCCGATTCGTCCCGGTAGGCCTGGTCGCCGGTGATGTACCATCCGCCCGCGAAACTTTTTTTGTATTTATCGTCGTCGTGCAGGTAGCCGCGGAACATCGAGGGCCATCCGGGCCGCAGCGCAAGATCGCCTTCTTTGCCGGGTTCGCTGATCTCGGTGACGCTGCCGTCGTCGTTTTGGCGCACGATGGCCGCTTCGACGCCCGGCAGCGGGCGGCCCATGGAACCGGGCCGGATGTCCATGCAAGGATAGTTGGCGATCATGATACCGCCCGTCTCCGTCTGCCACCAGTTGTCATGGATCGGCATCCCGAACTTTTCCACGCCCCAGACGACGGCTTCGGGGTTCAGGGGCTCACCGACGCTCTGCACCAGCCGCAGGGCGGAGAGGTCGTAGGCTTCGCGCGGTTCGAGATCGAGGCGCATCAGGCGCCGGATGGCCGTCGGTGCGGTGTACCAGACGTTGACCTTGTAGTTTTGCAAAAGAGTGTACCAGCGTTCGGCATCGAACTCCGCTTCGTCGACGAGGTTGGTCACGCCGTGCAGCCAGGGGGCGATGATGCCGTAGGAGGTGCCGGTGACCCAGCCGGGGTCGGCCGTGCACCAGTAGACGTCGTCGGGATGAAGATCGAGGACGTCCCGGCCCGTCACCCAGTGCGTATAGATCGCCTTGTGAACGTGGATCACCCCTTTGGGCATGCCCGTCGTGCCGCTGGTGAAATGCAGCAGCGACATCGCCTCGGGGTCGGTGGGCTCAATGGTGAAGGTGTCGGCGGCGTCTGCCATCAGCCGTGGCAGCGAACGCACCGTTTCGCTGAGATCCTCCTCGGCGTCGATCAGCAAGACACAGCGCAGTTCCGGCAGTTTCTCAAGCAGCGGCGCGATCTTTTTTTCATAGAGCCGCCGGGTCGTCAGGATCCCCCGCGCATCACCGCGCTCCAGGCGCTGCAAGATGGGGTCGGGACCGAACTGCGAAAAGAGGGGACACATGACGCTGCGGTGTTTCAGAATGCCGATGGCGGCGATGTAGAGCTCGGGAAGGCGGGTCGAGAGGGTGAAGATCCGTTCGCCCTTTTCAAAACCGAGAGAGGCGAGGACATTGGCGAAGCGGGCGCTCTCTTTTTTCATCTGCGCATAGGTGAAGGTACGTTCGCCCCCCTGTTCGCCCAGCCAGATCAGGGCCGGCTTGTCGGCCAGCGGGCCCTCTGCATGGCGGTCGATCGCCTCGTGGGCGATGTTGAGCCCGCCCGAGGGAAGCCCGTCGAAGGCGGCTTCGACAGCGTCCCACGAGAAAGCGGCATACTCCTGCTCGTAATCGGCCATGTTCGGAGAAACCGCCGAAGCGGAAAGCGTTTTTCTGATCCATTCCTTCTTCATCGTACAACCTCCTGTTCGATAAAGCTGCAAATGCAGTGTCTCTGCTCCACACTCCTGAGACAAGGACGTTCAGGAATGCATAAACCCTTTTAATCACGCCGATAAAAGAGTATAATGTAAAATGGTTAAAATCCCTAAATGGCGCTTCATCGATACCGGAAGCGCTTCCGCGGCACGGAATATGGCGGTCGACGAAGCACTGCTGTACGGCCGGCGGGAGGGGGACCTTCCGATACTGCGCCTTTATGCGTGGACGCCTTCGCTCAGTCTCGGACGGTATTCTAAAACGCAAGAAGGCGTCATGACCGCGCGATTGGCAGAGACCGGGATGACCGCAGTCCGACGAATCACCGGCGGCGGCATCCTTGTGCACGGCGGGGACCTTTCCTATGCGCTCATCGTGCCGCGAAGCTTTGTAGACGGACGGGGCGTCAAAGAGAACTACCGTTTTCTCTGCGGTTTCCTGATCCGGTTGTATGCGCGACTGGGACTGGAGGCGGCGTTCGCCCATGAGCTGCAGCTCGACGAGACACACTCTCCTCTGTGCCTGGCGGGACGTGAGGCTTACGACATTGTGATCGCGGGAAACAAGGTGGGCGGCAATGCCCAGCGGTATACCCGTCATGCGCTGTTGCAGCACGGCAGCATACCCCTTCGCCTGGAACCCGGACGGTTCGAGCCGCTCTTTTGCGCTCCCTCGGGCTTGGAAAACGCTGCATCGCTTGAGCGATTGGGCATTCACCTGACGGAAAAAGCGCTCAAAGAAGAACTGGTGGGGGCGTTTTGCGATGCCTTCGCAACCGAGGTCTCGGCGGACGGTCTGCGTCCGGAAGAGGAGGCGATTGCCCAAACGCTGCAACAACGAAAATATGAACAGGAGGCTTGGAATGTCCATGCAAAAGATCCCTTCAGCCAGGCCTGATTGGCTGCGTAAAAAGATCAGGCTCAGTCAGCTGGGTGCGATCGAATCCCTGATAGAGCGGGGCGGATTGCATACGGTCTGCCGGGAAGCGGCCTGCCCGAATATCGGTGAATGCTACTCGAAAAAGCTGGCGACGTTCATGATCCTGGGCAACCGCTGTACGCGGCAGTGCACGTTCTGCAACGTGACCAAAGAGATCCCCTTGCCGCCGGATCCCGATGAACCGCAGCATCTTGCCGATGCGGTCGCCGAGATGGGGCTGCGCCATGTCGTCATTACCGCGCCGACCCGCGACGATCTGCCCGACGGCGGTGCGGAGCATTTCGCAAAGACCGTCGCGGCGGTCAAAGCGCTGGACCCCTCCATCGTCGTGGAGCTGCTGATACCGGACATGCGCGGGGACGAGGCGGCACTGGCCGTCGTCGCGGCCAGCGGCGCCGAAATCATCGGCCACAACCTTGAGACGGTGCAACGGCTTTACCATATCCGAAAAGGGGCGAAATACGAACGTTCGCTGCGTGTGCTGCAGACGATTGCGGAGTTGAACCCGAAAGTGCAGACGAAAAGCGGCATCATGCTGGGGCTGGGAGAGGGCATCGAGGAGGTACTCGCTGTGATGCAGGACCTGCTGGACGTGCAGTGCCGGCTGCTCAGCATCGGGCAGTATCTTTCTCCCTCGCTTGCCCACCAGTCCGTCGTGGAGTTTGTCGACCCCTGCCGCTTCGATTTCTTCCGCGAACGGGGGAAAGCGATGGGCTTTCAGTACATCAAGAGCTCGCCCTACGCCCGCAGCAGCTATATGGCGGACGAATACCTCAAAGAGGCGTGACGCCGAACCGCGCGGCCTTGGCAGCGCGGCCTTTACTCTTTTTCTTCTCCTTTTGGTCGGCTTGCCCATTTTATCGGGCAGCATTTTTTGATGACAATTCCGCAAAAAAGATGTACAATGAAAACACAAGCTAAAAGGAGGGGCCCGTCATGGCCGGGAAGACAAGCGGAAGCCTCGTGCCTTTTTTGACCCTGCTCCTTGCGGCATGCATCTCACTTTTCGGGGAGGACAAGATGACGCTGACCATTACATCACCTGCATTCTCAGACGGAGGGGAGATTCCCTCACGCTATACCTGCGACGGAAACGATGTCTCGCCGCCGCTGCAGTGGGAGGGCATAAGCGATCAGGCCCGTGCGATGGTGCTGATCGTTGACGATCCCGATGCCCCGGACCCCAAGGCACCGAAACGCACCTGGGTACACTGGGTGCTTTACAACCTGCCTCCGACAAGCTCCGGCCTCGGCGAAGCGGTCGATGCTGCCGATCTGCCCGAGGGGACGAAAGAGGGCGTCAATGACTGGAAGCGCACCGGTTTCGGAGGCCCCTGTCCTCCGATCGGCCGCCACCGCTACTTTTTCAAACTCTATGCCCTGGACACCGATTTGAGCCTTTCCGGCGCTCCGACGAAAGCGCAGGTCGAAGCGGCGATGGAGGGACACATCCTGCAGTCGGCCGAAATCATCGGTACGTACGAAAAGAGGTAGGGCGGCTGTGAAGCTGACGTTTCTGGGAACCAGTGCGGGCAAACCGACACGGGAACGGAACGTCTCCGCGCTTTCCGTGGAGTTTGACCAGGACAACAAATGGTATCTGTTCGACTGCGGCGAGGCGACGCAGCATCAGCTGCTGCGCACCCGCCCCTCTGTGGGGAAGCTCGCGGCCATCTTCATCACGCACCTGCACGGTGACCATATCTTCGGACTGCCGGGCCTGCTGTCATCCAAGCGGCTCGACGGTGCGCTGCGGCCCCTGACGATCTACGGGCCCGAAGGGATCGGGAAGTTTCTTG
>JARROU010000092.1:0-9087 GCA_037383585.1 Campylobacterales bacterium
CGCCGGGATCGCGCTGACGGTGCTTCGGGAACTGCTCGATAACACCGTTAAGAGCAAAGAGGACATCGAACGGCTGAGTGCCGTTCCGATGTATGGTGTCGTGCCGGTGCAAAAAGGAAAGAAATTCGGTTCGGCTTTCCTGGAAGCGTTTCGTGCCTTGCGGACCAATCTCGAGTTCATGCAGGTGGACAAAAAGTACAAGAGCATCGTCGTGACGTCGACGGTCTCGGGTGAAGGGAAGACGACGGTGGCGGCAAACCTGGCCGTAGTCCTGGCCAAGGGTGGGAAAAAAGTCGTCGTGGTCGATCTGGATATGCGCCGTGCGAAACTCAGCCATTATTTTGGCCTCAAAAACGAAAGAGGCATCAGTACGCTTCTAAGCAAAAAGCACACATTGGATGAAGTGATACAGCCGGTTGAAGATAAGGGGGTGGATATTATCGCCGCCGGACCGATACCGCCGAATCCTTCGGAACTGATCATGTCCGAATACGCCGAAGAGATCATGGAAAGACTGCATGAGTGGTATGACTATGTTATATTAGACACCCCGCCGGTCGGATTGGTCACCGATGCGGCAATCCTGATGCACCGTGCGGATGTCTCACTGCTGGTCGTGAAGTACGGCTATTCGAAAAAAGAGTTTGTCCAAAGTCTCGATCAGCTTGTCAGGGACCACAAGATCAAGCATGTGGGGATCGTATTCAACGGTGTCGATATCGAGAAGAACTATGGTTACGGGTACGGCTACGGGTATAAATACGGCGGTTCGGATTATTATTCATAACGTTTTATACCGCGTTTAAAGCGTGTCGTTGAGCAGCGTGTTTTTTTCCAGAACTTTCGCAACGATGTCCGCTTTCAGGGTCCGCGTCAGAGTGTCGATGTGGCGCCGGTGATGCGTATCGGAACCCAGGTAGTCGATCCACCCCTTCTCCATAATGCGTTTGGCCGCTTTCTGTACCGGTTTCGAGTAGTAGCCTCCCAGTGAATTGATATTGACCTGGAATCGGACGCCGTTCGCTTTGAGTTTTTCGTATGCTTCCTCCTCGCCATGCATGTAAAGGTATCGTTCCGGATGGGCCAGAACCGGGATGTAGCCCTGGCTCTGCAGTTCGAATACGATCCTGTCGAGTTCGACCGGAGGAATCACATACGACATCTCGAACAGCACTTCATTCTCACCAAAAGTCAGCAGTGATCCTTGCTGAACGGCCGCGAGGAAATGTTCATCAAGGTAATACTCGGAAGCGGCATCGATCGTGACGGGAATGCTCTCCGCCGATACGGCTTCACGCAGCGTATCGAGTCCGCGCAGAATCCGGTCTGCCGTATTGGGAAAACGGTGCATCATCGTATGCGGCGTTGTGATCAGCCGGCGGTAGCCCAGATCGTGTAGTGAACGTACCAGGTAAAGGGACTCTTCAATTGTTTTCGCACCGTCGTCGATCCCCGGGATCAGATGCGAATGCAAATCCGTATTAAGCCGGGCCGCCGGGATATCCCAGGAACGGAAAAAATTCTTTATTTTGTTAATCATTGCTGAAATCATACCAAATCCGTTATGTAAGGGCCGAAAGCGGGCTCTTAACACTATTGTAACACTTATCGGATACACTCGGATCATGATACGTTCACCGCAGGCTTTCCTGATTTCTTTGTCACTTCATCTTCTGATGGCGACGGCTTTTTTCACCTTCGTCGTGCCGGGCATCACATCACCGCAGCAGAGTGTCGTGACCCGCTGCCGCATCGCGCTGTCGCAGGTGGTGCCGGCACTGCCGGAGATGGCAGCGGAAACGCCGGAGCATGCCGTACCGCCGGTACGAAAAGCGGTGAAAAAGCCGGTCACGCAGCCAACGCCTGTGTCCCCGGCGGTCAAAAAGGCGGTAGAGGTGAAGCGGCCTGCGGCGGAAAGCGCGGTACAGACGGAACCGGTTCCGACCGCGCAGCCTGAAGCCGCCGCCGGGCCTGAAACGATCCGCGACACGGTCGTGCCGACGGAAACCGAAGCGGTACCGACAGAAATCGAGGCGACGGACGCGTCCAGCGCCGCGGCGTCTTCCGCTGCGCCGTCGGTTCCGGCCGAGCCTGTCGAAACGGCGGAACCGGTCCAGAGCAGCGAAAGTTACCTGAACGAGCACCTTGCCGTCATTGCAAAACTTCTGCAGGAGCACCTCTACTATCCCAGAATGGCGCGCAAGCGGCATATCGAGGGCGAGGTGCTCGCAACCTTTACGGTCGGGACAGACGGAACGGTGCACGGGATCGGTGTCAAAAAACACGCCCGAGCCATTCTCGACCGAGCGGCCGTAAAGACAATCGAGTCGCTCTCCGGACATCTGCCCCACCCGCAAAGAGCGCTGACGCTCGACGTCCCGATCCGCTTTGTGCTCAAATAAATCCGCTAAATGTTAAAATAAACTATTCGACTACCAAGGATTTTGATGAAAACCCATACACTTTTAATGCCGCTTGACATGCACCTTCACCTCAGAGACGGGGTCATGCTCGAAACCGTCGCACCGCTGAGCTCTTACAGCTTCAGCGGGGCCGTCGTCATGCCAAACCTCGTACCACCGGTCACCTCAAGAGAGGATGTGCTGGCTTATAAGGAACGTATTCTCTCCGCGACCGGCAGCCATGTCAACGACGAAGAAGGCGATTTCGAACTGATGGACATGGATTATTTTGAACCGATGATGACCCTGTTCTACCAGCACTATGACCGTGAGTTCCTCGAAGAGATCCGCGATGAGATCTTTGCAATCAAACTCTACCCGGCGGGGATCACGACTAACTCCGAGGGCGGGGTAAGCTCGTTCGATGTGGAAGCCATGCGGCCGACGCTCGAGGCGATGAGCGAACTGGAGATTCCTTTGCTGATCCACGGTGAGACCGACGGCTTCGTCATGGACCGTGAAGCGGAGTTCATGAGTGTCTACGAGATGCTGGCCTCCAATTTCCCGGAGCTGAAGATCGTTATGGAGCATATTACGACGAAAGCCGCCGTCGACATGCTGGAAAAATATCCGAACCTCTATGCGACGATCACGCTGCACCATCTGCTCATCACGCTCGACGACGTTGCGGGCGGCCTGCTGCAGCCGCACCTGTTCTGCAAGCCGATCGCGAAACGCCCCGAAGACCGCGAAGCGCTTCTGAACGTCGCGCTCGAAGCCCATCCGAAGGTCATGTTCGGCTCGGATTCCGCCCCGCATCCGCAGCATAAAAAAGAGGCCTGCGGCTGTGCGGCCGGTGTTTTTACGGCCCCGATCGCCCTGCAGGCACTGTGCGAACTGTTCGACCATCACGGCAAGCTCGACAATCTCCAGGCCTTTGTCAGCGACAACGCCCAGAGCATCTACGGCTTCTGCCCGGAATTCAAAGAGGTGACGCTCTCGGAAACCCCCTTCACCGTGCCTGAGAAATACGGCGACGTCGTCCCGATGTTCGCCGGTCAGACGATCGGGTGGAGCATTGAAGAAGTGATGTAATGTACGCCACCGTACTGCTGCTCGAAGACGACCTGCTGCTGGGCGAAACGCTCAGCGACCTGCTCGAAGACGAGGGCTATGAGGTTCGGCTCTGCCGCAACGGTCAGGAAGCGCTCGATGCAACGTACGAGGGTAGTTTCGATCTCTATCTGCTCGACATCAACGTGCCGCAGATCGACGGGATAACGCTGCTCTCCGAACTGCGTGACGCCGAAGACGCAACGCCGGCGATTTTTCTCACCTCCCATTCGGAAAAAACGAAGCGCAGGGAAGGGTTCTCCATCGGCGCGGACGACTACATTACCAAACCCTTCGACAATGACGAACTGCTCTGGCGCATGCAGGCGCTGCTGCGCCGCAGCGGCATCGACCGGAGTCCCTGCGTCGGCCGTCTGTGCCATGACCGTGAACACCATGCCGTTCTGCTCGACGGCAAACCGCTCGAGCTGACGCGAAAAGAGTATGATCTGCTGACACTGCTGATGCTGCATTCGAACAAGACGGTGACGAAAGCGATGATCGAAGGGGTGCTTTGGTCCGCAGACGAAGAGGCCAGCGAAGGGGCCGTCCGGGTCTACATCAACCGGATCAAACAGCTGATCGGTGCAGCCATGATCGAAAATGTCCGCGGCGTTGGATACCGTCTTGTTTCGTAATTTCTTCCTGGCCATTGCCTTTTTTTACGTCGTCTCCGTGTTGACAATCGTTGCCGGAGTCTATCTGCTGCAGATTCAGTTTCAAATCACATCCATCGTCTCTCTTTTGCTGATCGCACTGCCGTTTGCGCTGCTGCTGGGCTGGATGTTTTCCAAGATCGCGATCGAGCCGCTGATCAGCCATTTCGAAACCCTGGAACGTTTTTCGAAAGAGACGCTGCATGAGCTCAATATCCCGGTCAGCACCATTATGACGAACGCCCAGATGCTCAAGAAGGGGTGCGAGGATGAAAAGACCCGCAAGCGGATCGGCCGGATTGTCTCCGCCTGCGACCTGCTGCGATCGCGCTACCAGGAGCTGGATTACCTGATCAAGCAGCAGATGCGGCGCGAACAGATCGAAAGCGTCGATCTCGAGCGGCTTCTGCGCGAACGCTGCGAAGCGCTGCAGGAGATTTACCCGGGGTACCGGCTGGAGTATGATTTAGAACCTATTAGCCTGAAACTCGATAAAATGGGCTTCATCAAAGTCGTGGACAATCTGATTGACAATGCGGTCAAAAATTCGCCCGCGCAGACGACGGTGCATCTCATCCTTTCGGGAAAACGGCTTCAGATCAGGGATGAAGGGCGTGGAATGGACGAGGTCGAGCTCTTCAAAGTGTTCGACCGTTATTATCAAAGCGATGATTCGCTGCCGGGCTTCGGGATCGGGCTGGACCTTGTCAAGCGCTTTTGCGACCGGCTCAAGATCGGGCTCAGCATCGTTTCAACGCCGTGTCCCGGCGTTTGAGTGTGATTGCGATGTGGCTGTTTATCGAACGGCTGATGTACTACAGAAGCGTCGACGTCAAGTCCTACGACAACAAGGAGCTGCTTGAACTCGATCTCAGCGACAACCTTTCGACCATTTCGGCGATCGGGGCGAATGCGCCTTATATCGGGCTGCTGGGTACGATCCTTGGGATCATGATCACCTTTTACGGCCTCGGAGAGATTGGGTCGGTCGATACGAAGAAAGTCATGACGGGGCTGGCGCTGGCGCTCAAGGCGACCGGGTTTGGCATCCTCGTCGCGATCCCGTCCATCGTCTTCTATACGGCGCTGTTGCGCAAGATGGAGCGCCTGTTGACCTACTGGGAGGTCGAAAGCAAAAAAGGAAACGGGTCGGATGCAGCGTAAACGCTTCGATCAGATCAATGTCATCCCGCTGATCGACATCCTGCTCGTACTCCTGGTGATGGTCGTCACGACGGCGACGTTCATCAAGCAGGGGATTCTGCCCGTGGAACTGCCCGAAGCGCAAGCGGCGGACAAGAAAGAGGACCAGAAAGAGATCGATATCTACGTGACCAAAGACGGGAAGTATCATCTCGACAAAGCGCCGATCAGCGTCGCCGAACTGGAAAAACGCATCGCGAAGATCCCGAAAGACCAGACGGTCGTACTGCGCAGCGACAAGGAAGCGACGTTCCAGAACTTCGTGACCGTCATGGATCTGCTCAAGAAGCACAACCACGAGCAGCTCTACATCGTGACCAAAGAGTAGGGAAGAAAAACGATGGCAGAAAAACCGAAACGGAAACCGGGCAGCGCAAAATCCGGAACCGGCAAGCCCGGAACATCGAAACCCGGGAGCCACAGGCAACCCCCGAAAAAACAGAAGCCGGTAGCCCTTTTCACCGCGCCGGGCTGCAAATGGTGTACGACGGCGAAGAAGTACCTTAAAGATAAGGGCGTCCGTTTCCGTACCATCGATATCTCCACGAACAACCAGGCCGCAAAGGACTGCCTCAAGCACGGCTGCCGCGGCGTCCCGGTCGTCCTCATCGGCAACCGCTGGATCTGCGGGTTTGATCAGAAAAAGATCGACAAAGAGCTGGGGATTTCGTAACGTCCCGGCTTAAACTCTGCATTACTTCTATTACATAGAGATCTGTCTAGGGAACTATCAATTTACATGTTGGCTAAACATTATGAAAAAGATTTTGTTTGGAGCTGAAAACTTGTGATTGTTGAATATTTGAAGAGATGGTGTCAAGAGAGAGACTTGAACTCTCGACCTCCGGCTTATGAGACCAGCGCTCTAACCAGCTGAGCTACCTTGACATCCGTTTGAAAGACCGAAATTATAGTGCCACTCTGCTTAGATTTTCCTAAAACTGGAATTTTTCTCCTGTGTTGTATTTTTGCTAAAATATTTATACAAATATGACTAATTTATATTTAGTCATGAAGACTAAAGTCATTGACAATTCAACTGCGATGAAGTAAAATTAGCGCGTAAATTTTTGGCACATTGTGCTTTGTAATCTAAAGGAGACTAGATGAACTTTCAACCACTTGGTAACCGTGTGCTCGTAGAGCGTGTGGAAGATTCACAAACCACCGCTTCGGGTATCATTATTCCGGACAATGCCAAAGAAAAACCGTCGCAGGGCAAAATCGTAGCGATCGGCGGCGACGTTGAAGAGATCAGCGTAGGCGACACCGTCGTTTTCGGCAAATACTCCGGCAACGATATTACACTTGACGGCAATGAGTTCCTGATCATGGACGCCGACGATATTTTCGGAATTATCAAATAAATTTTTAGAGGAGCAAAGCAATGGCAAAAGAGATTCATTTTTCAGATGAGGCGCGCAACACGCTCGCCGCAGGCGTACAGAAGCTGACGGATGCCGTCAAAGTTACCATGGGACCGCGCGGACGCAACGTTCTGATCCAGAAAAGTTTCGGTTCCCCGAACATTACCAAAGACGGGGTTTCCGTTGCACGCGAGATCGAGCTGAAAGATCCGCTCGAAGACATGGGGGCGCAGCTGGTCAAGCAGGTCGCGTCCAACACCGCCGATGAAGCGGGTGACGGTACGACGACGGCAACGGTTCTCGCCAATGCCATCTTCCAGGAAGGTCTGCGCAACATCACGGCGGGCGCGAACCCGGTCGAAGTCAAACGCGGCATGGACAAAGCAACGGAAGCGATCCTCGCGGAGCTCAAAGCCCTTTCAAAAAGCATCAAGGACAAAACCGAGATCGCGCAGGTCGCGACGATTTCCGCCAACTCCGACAAAGAGATCGGTAACATGATCGCCGAAGCGATGGAAAAAGTCGGCCAGGACGGTGTCATCACTGTCGAAGAAGCCAAAGGGATCAGCGACGAGCTCGACGTCGTCGAAGGGATGCAGTTCGACCGCGGCTATCTCAGCCCGTATTTCATCACGAACAGCGAAAAGATGATCGCGGAGATCGAGAACCCGTTCATCCTGTTGTTCGATCAGAAGATCAGCAACCTCAAAGACCTACTGCCGGTCCTCGAGCAGGTCCAGAAAAGCAACCGCCCGCTTCTCATCATCGCCGAAGACGTTGAAGGCGAAGCGCTGGCGACCCTGGTCGTGAACAAACTGCGCGGCATTCTGAATATCTCCGCAGTCAAGGCACCGGGCTTCGGCGACCGCCGCAAGGCGATGCTGCAGGACATCGCGATCCTGACCGGCGGCCAGGTGGAAACTGCAGGAGCGCCTGGCGAAACTCTCCGGCGGGGTCGCGGTCATTAAGGTCGGTGCGGCGACGGAAACGGAAATGAAAGAGAAAAAAGACCGTGTCGATGACGCGCTTTCCGCGACAAAAGCAGCTGTGGAAGAGGGGATCGTCATCGGCGGCGGTGCGGCCCTGATCCGCGCGGCGTCCAAGGTCAACCTCGACCTCGAAGGCGACCAGAAGATCGGTTACGAGATCATCCTTCGCGCCGTCAAGGCTCCGGTCAAGCAGATCGCGGACAACGCGGGCTTCGACACCGGCGTCGTCGTCAACGGTATTGAAACGGCGGAAAATGAAAACGTCGGCTTCAACGCCGCGGCCGGCGAATACGTCGATATGTTCGAAGCGGGCATCATTGACCCGCTCAAAGTCGAGCGTGTCGCACTGACGAACGCCACGTCCGTCTCCAGCCTCCTGCTGACGACGGAAGCGACGATCCACGAGATCCCGGAAGAAAAACCGGCCGCTGCGGCACCTGATATGGGTGGCATGGGCGGTATGGGCGGCATGCCAGGTATGATGTGAGTTCGCCAAAGGAAACGCCAACTGCTTGGCGTTTCGGCGAACGAAACCGTAGCCGTTGTGCGAATGCACCGGCGGAGGCTTGAAATCAATAGCCCAACCATGGAAAAATAAACGACAACTGCTCCACTGCAATATCTCATAATCTCCCATTTAATTAATTATCAACTGTCTTGCATTCCGAGTGACAACACCCTAGGCTTGTTCATGTATTAATGTCTTCTTTAGAAGCGTTCCTGTGGGAAGTTTGTTGTTGAGTAAGTGGTAGAAAGTAATTTGGAAAGACGAAGGTTTGCTCGATGAGCGTTCTGCTTCCGTTGGTACGGAAGCAGGAAGGGCGTACTTATTTCAGCCCGCTGGCCGAACGGAAGGTGACCTGGTCCGAGATGAACTTGATGTCGATCTTCGCATCCCCTTTTTTCCAGGTGCAGCTGCTGATTCCAAGGGTTTCGGAACAGCCTTCGGGTTTGCCGATCAGCTTGACAACCTCGTCATAGGACATACCCGACTCGATTTTGTCGTAATTTTCTTTGGTCACTTTGCTGCACCCGCTTATCAGGATGAGAAGGGATGCAATGAGAAAGTATCGTGTAAACAAGGCGATTCCTTTATGAAGATAAAGCTCGTGTATTATAACACTTAATACGTCCGGGGAATAAACGGCTATTTTTTATACGGATGGCAGTCGATATTGGCTCTGTGCAGTTTTGTCAGGGTCTGCAGATTCTCTCTGAGCTTTTTCATGCGGCACTGTTTTACCAGCATGGATGAAGAGAAAAGATAAAGCGCCACAAGGTTGATAGTGAACAGTGCAAGCACGACGGTCTGTTCAACATCGTACAGGTAAAAAAGACCGATCATCGACAGCATTGC
>JARROU010000093.1:0-9788 GCA_037383585.1 Campylobacterales bacterium
CGGCGAAAAAGGGCGTGTGCCCGGCGTTGCCGAAGAAGTGGAGGGAGGTGTCTTTGACGGGAACGGCGACTTTCATGGGAAGCTCCTTGTCGTTATAAGGTAATTTTTTAATGATTATAACCCAAATTGCTTGACCTTATGAGAAGCGCAGCGATATAATCGCGTATGCTGAATATCATTGAATATTTTATCCGCAACAAGCGGCTCAACTACGTGCTGCTGCTTTTCGTGCTCTTTATGGGCGTCAACGCCTATGTCACCATCCCAAAAGAGCTCTTTCCCCTCGTCACGCTGGACCGCATCACGATTTCCGGCGGTTACGCGGGCACCAGCTCCGACAACCTGGACAAAATGGCTGTCCGGGACATCGAGGACGCGCTGGGCAGCATTGAGGGCGTCGACAAGATCGAGACCGTCATCAAGCCCGGCAATTTCGCGATCGTCCTGACGCTGCAGGAGGGGGCGGACAAGAACGACGCGCTCAACAAGGCCAAGGACGCCATCGCCAAGAGCCGGCAGTACCTGCCCGCCGACATGGTAGAACCGGTCGCGACGAACATCAGCGAGGTCGTCATGTACGGCGATTCGGACGAGGAAGTCTCCGTCCGAATCGATTCGCGCGCCATCGAGGCGATGGGGCTCAGCCGTGCGGCCGTGACCGCCGCCGTGGCGAATCTCTCATACATCTACCCCGTCGGCGACATTGAACAAAAAGGGGATTTCGTCTTCCTCTCCACCGTCCACGGAAAGGCGGACGCCGCGTCGTGGGAGGAGACGATGCTCGGCGTCGGCGGCAAATACGTCCGGCTGGGCGACATCGCCACGGTTGTGATCGAACACCCGCAGGACACGACGATCTCGACCTTCAACGGGCGCCCGAACATCACGCTCAACCTCTCCAAGGGCGACGAGGGCAACGCCATTGAGCTTTCAAAAGCGCTGCGCACCTTCGCGGATACGATGCGGCCGGAGTACCCGCAGATCCATTTCGATTTCTACCACGATACCTCCAAGCCCGTCAAGAGCCGCCTGGAAACGGTGCTGTCGAACCTGATGTTCGGCCTCATCCTCGTCTTTTTGTCGATGGCGCTGCTTATCAACGTCCGGATCGCTTCCATCGTGGCGCTGGGGATCCCGTTTTCGTTCGCGATCGGCATCACGTTCATCTATGTGCTGGGGTACTCCATCAACATTGTCTCCCTGCTGGGGGCGCTGATCGTCATCGGGATCGTGGTGGACGACGCCATCGTCGTCGCCGAGAACATCCAGCGCCACCTCAACGAGGGGATGGAACGACACAAAGCGGTCATGGCGGGGGTAAGGGAAATGATCCTGCCGGTGACACTTGCGACCGTGACGACGGTCTTCGCTTTTTTGCCGCTGTTCATGCTCACCGGGGAGATCTCGAAATTCATAATCCTGATCCCGATCATGGTGATCATGATCCTGCTGGGATCCTTGATCGAGAGTTTCCTTTTCCTGCCGCTGCACGCCGCGGAAGTGCTGAAAAAACAGAAAAACATGGTGGACTGGAGCCGCATCGGTCTGATCCGCTATAAAAAAAGCGTGCTGGCGCTGTTCCTGGTGACGGTGCCGCTGCTGACGGTGCTGACGGTCAAGACCATGCATTTCCAGTTTTTCCCCGAACACGACGGCTCCTTCCTCTACGTGACGGGGAAACTCGACATCAATACCCCGATCGAGGAGACCGCCGCCATCGCGCAGGCCGTCGAAGCGCAGATCATGAAAGAGCAGGAGCGCTTTTTCGCGAAGTCGATCTCGACGGTGACGGGATCGCGGGTTTCCATGGCGGGGGATTCGGAGAGCGGAGAAAACGTCTTCCTCGTGACGATGGAACTCTACGACATGACGCCGGACAACGTCTTCGACCGCTACCTCGCGCCGCTGCTCAACTTTTCGTTCGACTACGACGACCCCGAAAAGCGGCGCACCAAGCACACCTACGAGCTGGTCGACGACCTCGAAGCGCTGATCGCGCCACTGCGGCAGCGTTACACGTTTGAAGAGCTGGGCGTGCGCGAACAGCGCGCGGGGGTCGTGCGCATCGACGTGCAGGTGAACTTCTCCGGTCCCGACGATGCCAAGACGATCGCGGCGATGCAGCAGGTGCAGTCGGCGCTCGAAGCGGTCCCGGGCATCGTTTCGGTCAGCAACAATCTCGAACCCGGGATGCGCGAGATCAAACTGCGCGTCAACGGCTACGGTGAACGGCTGGGACTCTCCGAGGCGGAGGTCGCCCGGACGCTTTCAGCGTATTTCCTCGACAATCGCAGAGCGATGACGTTCAACGAGAGCGGGGTCATGGAGATCAAGACGCGCGACTTGCAAAAAGACCGGCTCGCCACGCTCGAGCGGTTCCAGTATCCGCTCCCGGACGGCACCTATGTCAACCTCGGTGACATCGTCGATTTCGAAAGCCGCCGGGATTTCAACAAGATCCAGAAGCGCGACGGCACCGTCGTCAAGACGGTCTTCGCCAAGGTCAACAAGCGCATGACCACCCCGACACAGGTACTGAAACAGATCGAGCCGGTGCTCGAAGCGGTCCGAAAAACCGGGGTGAAGGCGGAGCTCTTCGGGGAGCAGGAACGCAACGAACAGCTGGCCTCGGACATGAAGCGGGCGGTGGTAGCGGCGCTCTGTTTGATGCTGATCGCCCTGCTGTTCATCTTCCCGAAGATCAAGTACGCCCTTATCGTGCTCTCGGTCATCCCGCTGTCGATCCTGGGTGCACTGGTGGGCCTCAAGCTGATGGGCATGAACCTCACGATGCCGGGGATCATCGGTCTGCTGGGCCTTGCCGGGGTCGTCATCAACGACGGGATCATCATGCTTGACTTCCTGCACGGCACCCGCGACGCGCACACGTTCTACGAGCGGGCGAAGATGCGTCTGCGCCCCATTCTCATCACGTCCATCACGACGTTCCTCGGGTTGTTCACGCTGATCTTCTACGCGACCGGGCAGGCCGTCATCCTGCAGCCCATCGCCGTCTCCATCGGCTTCGGCCTGCTGTGGGGGACCGTGCTGAACCTGTTGTACGTGCCGACGCTCTACGCGGTGGTGAACCGGATCCATCCGCATCGCGAAACGCCGGAGGCGGCCAGCGCCCCGGCGGAACATCCATGATATTATTTTACAGGAGCCTATTATGAAACGCTTTTTTCTCCCCCTGCTGATCGCCCTGCCGCTGGCGGCGGGAACCTACAAAGCCAAGATCGAGCCGTACGATGCCGCGACGGTGAGCGCGGAAGTGTCGGGACGGATCGTCACGCTGGACCAGCGCGACGAACTGAAAACGCTTAACAAGGTCGTAATCGAGATCGATCATGCCCTCGACGACGTGCAGCTGGCCAATGACCGCCAGAAGCTGAAACTGCTCAAAGAACAGATCGCGGTGAAACAGGCGCAGTACGACAGCATCAAGGACCTGGCGAGCCAGAACCGTTTCACGAAAGACCAGTACAAGACGGAACTGCTAACCCTGAAGATGCAGGCCGAGGATCTCCAAAACGCCATCGCGCAGCTCGAGGATATGATTGCCAAAAAACGCATCGCGCTGCACGGGCAGTATCTTAAAACCCTCTATGTGCGCAAAGGCGAGTACGTTGCGCCGGGGACGAAGCTGATGAAAACGGAGGACCACAGCGGGGGACGCCTGGTGCTCTATATCGATGCCGAAGACCGCGCCGCGCTGGACCGCTCGAAGGTGACCGTCGAAGAGGAGGACGGCTGGAAGATCGAAAAGGCGGCGAAGAGCACCGACGAGACCTATGTCTCCTACTACCGCGTCGACCTTGTCAAGCGCGGCGATGTGCCTTTCGGACGGGTTGTGACCGTGACGATCACTCGTCCGTAACCCGATGCGCTTCGTTCCGATAGAGCACACGGAGCAGGCTGCCCTCTGCGCGGCACTGGCAGAAACGATCTGGCGGGAGTACTATACGCCGATCATCGGGGAGGCGCAGGTGGATTACATGCTGCGGACGTTTCAGTCGGCGGAGGCGATCGACGCCCAGATCCAAGAAGGTTATCGCTACGTACTGGCCTTCGAGGATGACCGGCCGGTCGGATACTATGCCACCGTACCGCAAGGCGATGCCCTCAAGATCAGCAAGCTCTACCTCCTCAAGGCGTTCCGGGGGGAAGGACGGGGCAGAACAATGCTCGAGGCCTGCGACCGCGAAGCGCGTGACCGCGGTTATTCAAGAATGCTCCTGACCGTCAACCGCCACAACCCCACGGTCGGGTTTTACGAAAAAACGGGCTTCAGAAACATCGGTGCGCTGCTGCAGGAAATCGGCGGCGGGTTCGCGATGGACGACTACGTGATGGCCCGGGACGTCTCTTCGAGCACTTCGGGCCGGGGCTCGCCGAGGTAGAAGCCCTGGGCGTACCGGATCCCCAGGCGCTTGACCAATTCCATCACGGTGCGGTTGTGCACATATTCGGCGATGCAGGCGAGTTCCCGTTTCTGGGCGATGTTGACGATCGCTTCGACGATGAGGAGGCTGTTGACGTCGCTGTCGAGGTTCCGGATCAGGCTGCCGTCGATCTTGATGTAGTCGATGTCGAGGTGCAGGAGGTGCTCGAAATTCGAATAGCCGCTGCCGAAATCGTCGATGGCGAAACGGCAGCCGAGCTGCTTCATCTTTTTGATGAATGCCGAGACCTCCTGATAGTTTTCGATCCCTTCGGACTCGAGAATTTCGAAGATGATCCGCTGCCCGACGCCGTGTTTGATAATCTGCTCCTGGATAAACAGGACCGTCGGCTCGTCCAGGATGTCGTCGACGGAGAGATTGACGGAAAAGCTTTCGGTCCGGGCAGCGAAATGGCGGCAGCACGATTCGATCATGATCTCGGTCAGCCGCTCATAGAGCCGCGCTTTCTTTGAAACGGGCAGAAACCGGTCCGGCTGCAGCACGTTTCCGTCCTTTTCCAGCAGACGGATCAGGCATTCGTATCGTTGGACGCTATCAGTTTCATTGTCGTAGATCGGCTGGTAGTAAGGGACGATCCGGTTTTCATCGATGGCCGATTTGAGCCGGCGAAGCCACTGCATGTTCTGTTCATACTGGTGTTCCATGTTGAGGCTTTCGTCGTAGATCAGAAAGGATTTGTGCTGGCTGCGGGCCGCCTTGAGGGCGATATCGGCCTTTTCCATCCCTTTTTCCAGACCGAGGGCGACGCCCGCGGTGACCCGTATGCCCAGTTCGGCTTCCATGTAGACAATGATCATCGCTTCAATGTCGGAGATGACGGATACCACCCGCGCTTCGATATCGCTGCGGGACAGCGTCTCGGTGTGCAAAAGGGCGTATTCATCGGCGGAGAGCTTGTAGAGTTTCATCTCCGGGCACAGCCGGGCCAGCGCCCCCGCCAGCTTGATCAGAACGTGGTCCCCGGCAATATGGCCGTAAAAATCGTTGATCTGCTTGAAGTCGTCGATGTTGATGAGTAGAAGCGGACCGGCATGGTTCCCGTCGATGTCGACCATCAGTTTGGTACGGTTGGGCAGCCCGGTGAGGCTGTCGATATAGAGCTGGTGCTGCAGCTGGGCGGTTTTTTTGCTGACTTCCTCTTCCAGATAGTGTGCCGTATCCTCCTGCTGTTTTGCGTAGTCGGTGATGCGGCCGTTCATTTCCCGGAGCGCATCGGCGATCTGCCCGATCTCGTCGCGCCGTTCACAGGCGGGAAGCGGGAGCGGTTTCCCGGGCTCAAAACGGTGCGCGGCGGCGGCAATGGCTTTGAGCGGCATGAAACTGCGGTGCAGGAAGAAAGAAAACAGAATGCTCAGCAATGCCAGGCCTCCCAGCACCGCGATAATGATGATATTGTAGCGGTAAGTCAGCTGGTTGAAATGGGCGCTGGAATAGACCAGATGCAGCGAGGCGAAGGGTTTGCCGGTCACGGGATGGTTCAGCGATTTTCGGACGTTGAAGCACTCTTCGGTGTCGTGGCAGCCGAGCTCCTTTTTCCGTGTATCGACGATGACGGTTTCCCCTTCCGTCAGTTTGATCGAGAGAATATTGGGATTGGAGCTGAGCTGCCGGATGAGGCTGTCTGTTTTGCCATCGAGTCCGAGGTAGAGGTCGACCGCAAGCAGCGGCGAGACCGTATCGGCGATCAGATGGGCTTTTTCCTTTTCGACGGTATACAGGGCGTTCTGGTTCGCCTGTCTGAAGACAAGGTAGATGACGATGAATATGACGAGAAAGACCAGCGCAACGGAGGCGACGACTCTACTTTGGAGCGAGGCCGTTTTTTGCAGTTCCATCGACAAACCTTACAATCTGATAGAGCGCTTCCGAAAACTCTATTTTGTATTCCGACAGCGCTTCGCGGTTGAGATAAATCCGGGTCGTACGCTCGATCCCCAGTGCAAACAGCAGCCCGTTCTTCAAAGACGCGATAAAGCATCAAAAAGGCGCTTGCCTTGGTTGCGGGGCCGATTTCCTTGTATTGTAGCACAGTCACTTCAAACGGATACCCTTCGATCGCCCCGGGGTAAAGACGCCGAAGGCGTGTCCGCAGGTGCGATGCCACGGCACGGTCTTCGGGTTCATACAGGATGCAAAAACGGATACGGCCGTCGATCAGCAGGCTTTCGGGCTCTTTTTTCAACAGCAGGAGCTTGGGAAAGATGATGGACTCGGCATTGAGCTGCAGGGTGTTGTAGTACATCGCGGAGAGGGAGCCCCAACACAGCATCAACAGCATCAGAAGACGCATCAGAACTCCTTCGTCACTGTCAGGAAGAACGTGCGCCCTTCCTGAGGATAGTCATTGGCGTACGTGTAGGGTTCGGACGGGTAGACGACCGAAGCGTCGGCGAGGTTTTTCACGCTGGCCGCGAGGGAGAAACGCGCTGCCGGATCGCTGTAACGCAGGGAAAGATCCGCTGTGAGGTACGGCTTCGTGTCGTCCCTTGGATCCGCTTCGACCCGCCCCTTCGCCCCGACGTATTTCACGACGGCCGCGGTGCTCAGTGCGGGGGAGAATTCGTACAGGTAGGAGGCTTTTGCGAGGTGGCGGGCGACGTTGGCCATGGCGTTGCTTTCGACGGAGTGACCGTTGACGTAGGAATAGCCGGCGTAGAACCGATCGCGGGGGGTGATGTGCGTACGCAGTTCCAGCTCGACGCCGTAGAGTTCGGTGTCGTGGGCGTTGCGGAAGATATGCGCCTTGGTGGCATCATCGATCTGGTTCTTGTCGATCTGGTCCTTGTTGAAAAGATAGAACAGGTCCGCCTGCAGGTAGTCATCGCCGCTGAATTTGTGTATGGCCGCCAGCTCGAACGTGTCGACGGTCTCCGGTTTGAGGTCCGGGTTCCCGAGGCCGGATTTCGTGTTCATGACAAAGAGCTCCTGCCAGGAGGGGTTTCGGTGCGAATGGCTGTAGAGGGCTTTGAAAATATGCTGCCGGTTTTTTTGGAAGACGAACGAGACCCGGGGATCGTACTGCGTGTCGCTCAGAGAGGTCTTTTCGATATTGATGCCGTACAGCATACTGATTCTGGGGCCGATTTCCATCTGGTCCTGGACGGAGACCATGACGGTATCGCGCTCGGCGTCCGAATCGAAAAAGGGCAGTGTCTCGCTGTAGTCGACCATCCCGGTTCCGGTGTCGCGGTCGGTCGTTTTGGTGACGACGTCGTAGGTCTCTTCGCGGGTGAGACGGTAGCCCAGTGTGATCTTATGTGCGTCAAAGCCGCTGTAGATGAGGTAGCTGCTTTGGTAAAAGGAGCGGTTCGACGCCTTGTGTATCCCCTGAAAGCCGTTTGAATAGGTGGTGTTGGTTTCCGGGTCTGTGAAGCCAGCAGGCAGCAGCAGCGCATCGCTTTCGAACGCGTCGTATTTCGTCCCGAGCCGGATGTCGGCCTTCAGCGCGCCGGAACTCGGCTGCCAGCCGATTTCGGAGAGATAGCTGGGGAAGAAGACCCGGTCGTCGTCGCGCGGCAGCATCCCGTTGATTCCGTAGGCGCTGCCGTGTTTCCAGAACGTGCCCCGCGCTTTGAGATAGAAAGCATCGTAATCAAGCTGGAGCCCCAGCGCATACGTTTCGGTCTGCAGCGGGGCGTCTCCCGTCTGTGCCAGCGGGATATTGATGCCGCCGTATGCCCCTGTCGCAGCGGTATCGGGACCGGCGGTGAGCTTCTTGTTGTCGCGAAGGTAATAGCCGTCGAGGTGGACATGCAGCGCGTCTTCGGAAAAGGAGGTGACAAATCCGCCCCCGCCGAAATCGCACGAACCGCCCTTGGCGAAAACCCGGTTGACGCTGCCCGTGACGGCGAATTCTTCGGCGTAGGTCACGACGTGAATGGTTCCGGCATAGGCGTTGACCCCGTCGGTTTTGCTGCCGGGCCCGCGGATGACTTCGATGCGCTTGATGATTTCGATCGGCAGGTAGAGGTATCCGGCGAACCCGTCGTAGAGCAGGTCGTTGGCCACCATGTCGTCGATCAGCAGTTTGACCTGGCCGTAGGCAAAAGGGTTCGAGCCGCGGAAGATCGGCGTCTTGACATCGAGCAGGTTGGTGCCGATGTCGACGCCGGGGATCAGTTCCAGCGCCTCTTGCAGGTTGCGTATCCCCAGTTTCTCCAGTTCCTTCCCCTCAAGCGTCGTAATGATATAGGGCTGGTAGGGTTCGTTTTCCTTCGTGGTGGTTGCCACTTCCGTGACGAGATCCAGGTCCCGGGTGATCTCATCGGAAATGGAGGTGACCTCGGGATGGGCTTCAAGCGGCTTGTACCCCGGCGGCTGCGCGGCAGCGCCGGTGGCGCAGAGCAGAAACAGCAGGGCCGTGCGGGAACGTCGCAGCCGCATCAGTCGTTCCTCAGGCGCAGCAGGTCGGGATTGGCGGCTTCAAGATCACGTGTATACATGATGCAGGGGTAGCGCCGTCCGACGTAGTCCTGCTCCTGCCCGATGGGCTTGTAAGGGTATTTCAATATGTTCAGCAGTTTTAGGAACGGTTTCTCCAGCCCGCCGTAAATGTATTCGATGTTCAGTTCAACGAGTTTGACGTAAACGACTTCTTTCAGCCCCTGGAAGAGGCGTTTCGTTTCTCGGATCCCCCGTTTTTCCGCATGGACGAAAATGCGGGAAAGCTCGGCAACTTTGTGGGGTTCGAAGGCGGAAGGGTCGATGTCGAAGCGCATGTGGTTTGCGGTCGGATAGCCGATGGGCGAGTGGTGGATGAGCCGTACGCAGGCTGCAACTTCCCCGTCGTCGCCGAATGCGGCGAAGTGATAGGCATAGTCGTCGTATTCGTCCGTTTCTCGCCCGGGTTCGCAGTAGTCGAGCGCGTCGACCCCCAGTCGTTCGCAAACGATCATGTAACGAAACGCAAAGACCTTGTCCAGATGCGCTTCGGAAACCGCTTCGACAAATTCGGTTGCCATCATCCCTCCCCTTTTTGGTTGATGTTCATCATCATAGCGAAAGTTTTCGAAGATTATTAACACATAAAAACAAAAATATAATTAAATATCATATGTGTTGTATTATTGAAACATTTACTTTCATGGAAATAGTTGTACTCGTAGGAGATGTATTTTAAACATGATTTGTTATTATTAAACATATTTATCGCTTCTAATATTTACAAGGAATGAAAAGAAATATGCGACAACCCCTTTCTCCCCGCATTGTTATCGACCGCTACATGATTGAAAAAGTGTTTACCGACTCTCAGGCCGGGATCTCCTATCTCGCCGAAGACATGCAGATCGGCAGGGAAAAACTCCGTCAGCAAAACACGCC
>JARROU010000094.1:0-5993 GCA_037383585.1 Campylobacterales bacterium
GCGAAAAAATCGCGGAACAGGAAGCGGCAGCCGATAAATAGTTTCCGAAGTTTCACCCCAGGGCTTGAATGTCCACTATGCACAAATAGGAGTCGGTTCTTCAATCTTCAATGTTTTGGGCTGTAAAAAGAGTGAGAGGTTCTCTGAAAAACCTTGAGAACCCCGATCGTCACCATCACCGCGAGCACCCCCCACTGCCAGTAGGCGAGCACCTTCTGCGCCATGACGAAGTGGATCGTCGCGAGCAGCAGGGCGAGGTAGATCACCTTGTGGTACCGGTGGTATTTTCTAAAAAGCGAAGGCAGCGAGGTGATCGCCATGAAGAGCAGGATCAAAAAGGTGCCCATCCCCAGGTAGATGAAGGGCTTGTCCAGCGTCTCGTCGATGGCGGCTGAGAGGTTCATCTCCATGTCGAGGATGACGAAGTTGAGCATGTGCAGCAGCGCGTAGAAGAAAGAAAACAGTCCGACGGCCCGCCGGTAGCGCAGCAGCTTGATCCGTTTTTTGATCAGGGAAAAAGTCGTTGCCGCGTAAAGCAGCGTAAGAGCGGTCGCGCCGGTAACGGTGTAGATGTACTTCACCGGATCTTCGACGCCCGCGACGAAGAGGCGGTAGAGCAGAAAAAACAGCGGCGCCGACAGCAGAAGGTAGAGAAGCGCTCTTTTCAAAAGTTTTTCCCCAGGTCCATCCCCCTGTAAAGGTGCGCGACCTCTTTTTCGTAGCCGTTGAACATCCGCGTGGGCTGCTTGAAGAAGTGCCCCAGCACCCGTTCGCGTTTCTGCGACCAGCGGGGATGGTCCACGTGCGGGTTGACGTTGGCGTAGAAGCCGTACTCTTTCGGGGCGTACCTGTGCCAGGTGTTCACGGGCTGCGTGTCGGTGAAACTGATCCGCACGACGGATTTGATGCTTTTGAAGCCGTATTTCCACGGGACGACGAGCCTTATCGGCGCGCCGTTCTGCGGCGGAAGCGTGTGGCCGTAGAGGCCGACGGCCATCAGGGTCAGCGGGTGCATCGCCTCGTCCATGCGCAGCCCTTCGACGTAGGGGTAGTCCAGCGTCGCGAGGATGCCGCGGCCCTGGTCGGGGAACTGTTCGGGGTCGTAGAGGGTCTCGAAGCGCACGTACTTCGCCTTAGACAGCGGCCGGGCCATCGCAATGAGCCCGGAGAGTTCGAACCCGACCCACGGCACGACCATCGCCCACCCCTCCACGCAGCGGAAGCGGTAGATCCGTTCTTCGAGATCGACCTGCTTCATCAGCGTCCGCACATCCAGCTTCAGCGGCTTCTCAACCAGGCCGTCGACCGTCAGCGTCCACGGCTCGGTCCGGAAGTTTTTAGCCAGGGGCTTCACCCCTTTTTTGGATGTCGTGAACTCGAAGAAGTTGTTGTACGAAGTGATCTCGCCGTAGTCGTTCGGCTCCAGCTTTTCGGGATTGGGGTCCGCAGTGTAACTGAGGTCATTTTCGGGCGGGCTCTCTTTGGCGGCGAGTTCCAACACCGCGGAGGTGCTGACCAGGGTCGCCGCGCCCAGTTTCAGAAAGCTCCGGCGGTCGTTGAAGAGCGCCTCGTCGGTCACGTCGGCTTCCGCGGGCTGGGCGCTGTCATAGCGCTTGCGGCGCATTGTCGCTCCTTTCTATCATAGGCTATACCCATTGTAGACTTTTTTCGGCAGGAGAGGAATTAAACAGAGAATCAGAAAAAAGGATAAAGGAAACGATGGGAAATGCGATAAATTCGCTAGACTTTCATTATGGCAACACAACTAGAAAACCGGTCGGAACTTCTGACAAGCGCGCCCAAAAAATTTGCCGTTTTTATGCTCAATGACGACTATACGACATGGGAATTCTGCATCCGCATCATCAACGCCGTCTTTCAAAAAACCATTGCGGAAGCCGACGCCATCACACAGGACATCCATACCAAGGGAAAAGGCCTGTGCGGCATTTACAGCTATGAAATCGCGGAAACCAAAGCCGCGGTCGTGAGAGAGGAAGCCCGAAAGGAAGGGTTTCCCATGCGCTGTTCCGTTGAGGAGCAGTAAGACCGTTGTCGGTGATTGGGAACCGTCTTTAGTTCCCGCAGCCGGAATTGGTCCCTTTTGCCGTGCCGCCGTCAAGGCGCAGGGTCACCTCGATGCCGTCCTCTTTCGCCTCCTGTTCAAACCCGTACCCGCGGTACCGAGCGATCTGTTCCAGGTTCTTCGCCTCCTGTTCTCTTTCGACGATAACACTCAGCGTCTTGCGGCCGTAGCCGCTCAGGGTAGATTTGACCTGGTGCATTGCGTCGGGGATGGGGAGGCTGCGGCGCGGGTCGAGGGGCATACCGCGGGTGTCGAGCACGCCGTCTTTGTAGTTGAGCGGCACACGGTACTCCTCCATCAGGCGCTGCGACGACGCTTTCCAGCCCGCCTTGTCCAGGTCGGCGCGCCCGAACAGGGCGCAGTGACAGGTGCCGTACTCTGCGATCTCGTCGTCGATGTACTCGCACGGGCAGCTCATCCGCTTGTCCAGCCCGGCGTCGCCGGAAGGTTCGAAGCAGGGGCAGTAGCGCTTCCCGAAGGTCGCCTCCATCTCGCTAAGCCAGATCTCCAGGTTCGTCGACATCATCCAGTTCGGGTTGACCGCGTAGTTTTTCTGCGCGGCGTATTTCTCGATCCAGCGGTGCTGCTTCTTCACCTCTTTGCGGTACTGCCAGAGGCCTTTGAAAAACCCTATCATCATTTTGAACATCTTTTTTCCCTTATAGAATCGCTGCGCACATTATAATGCGCCGCGATTAAATATGCGCCGGGCTTAACAGGAGACGGACTATAGCTTCGTCTTCAGCCACGCGCGTTTGGTAAAGATTTTCCAGAAGATGATCCCTTTGACGAAGGTTTCCAGCGTCATAATGATGTAGACCGCGATGATGCCGAACCCCAGTTTCATGGCGATAACGGAGGGGATGACGCGCAGCAGCCAGAGCGCCGCGATATTGACCTTGAGCGGTGTGCGCGTGTCCCCCGCGCCGCGCAGGACGCTGCTGAGCACGAAGACGACGGCCAGGGGGACCTGGGAGATGCCGACAAGACGCAGGTAGAGCGACGCCTGCTGCACCGTGGCGGGATCGGGGGTGAAGAGCCGAACGAACGGCTCGGGCCAGACGACCATGACCAGCCCAAGCAATCCCATAAACCAAGCGGCCACTTTCACACTGTAAAGGCCTCCCGCGTAGGCGTCCTCGGGGCGCCTGCCCCCCAGCTGCTGTCCGACGATCGCCATCGCCGCGACGGCGAAGCCGTAGCCCGGCATGAACGCCAGCCCCTCGATGCGCAGCCCCACCTGGTACCCCGCCAGTGCCGCCGTGCCGTACGAGGCGATGACCCAGACGAACAGCATGAACGAACTGACCGTGATCAGCCGCTCCAGCGCGGCATGACTGCCGATTTTCACGGCACGTTTGAGGTCCGGCAGGTTCCAGCTCGGCACGATGTGAAGCCGTGCGTTATGCCGGCGCAGCAGCAACAGGTACAGCACGATATTGAGCGCATAGGCGGCCACCGTCGCGTACGCCGCCCCGGCGACGCCCATCGCCGGCAGTCCCCCGTGGCCGAAGATCAGCAGATAATCCAGCGCGGCGTTGACCCCGGCGGAGGCCAGCTTGATGTAGAGCGAACTTTTCGTGTCGCCCGCCGCGCTGAGCTGGTTGTAAAAGAGCGAATCGAGGAAGATGAGGGGGAAGCCGGCCGCGAGAATTCCGAAATAGATGTGACCGTACTGCGCGACCTCCTCCCCCGTGCCCATCGCTCGGTAAAAATCTCCGGCAAAAACGTAGCCCGCGACGGTAAAAGGGAGCGAGAGCAGCAGGGCAAGCGCGCCCAGGGTAAAAAGGAGCGAATGCGCCCTGCGCCTGCGCCCCGAGCCGATGAGCCGGGCCGTGACGGCGTTGCCCCCGACGACGTAGAGGGTGATGACGACGTTGACGACCATAAGCAGCTGCATGCTCGTCCCGACCGCCGCGAGCGCGGAGACGCTCAGCACACCGATCATCAACATGTCGATGAGGATCTGCAGGATGTCGAGCAGGTGCTTGAACGCCGCGGGCAGCGCCAGTCGCAGCACCTCCCGCATGCGCGGATTCAGCCAGCCGTTTGCGGAGGCGCGGCGGTGCCGATGCTTGCCCATCCTAAATCTTGCCATGAAGCTCACCTGCCCCCTTCGCGCCTGTTTGATGTAAATGTCGGTGGAATTCTAGCAGCTGAAGTCCAAATTGCAGAGAAGTTTGCGGTTGCAAAAACAGACGATCGCGGAATGCACTCCGCAACCGGCCCGCAGCGGACGGAGGATTACTGCGCCTCTTGAGCGCTGTGCAGGTGTTTGGCGAGATCGAGATCGTAGAACATCGTATGACGGCGGAACTTGTCATACGCGTAGCTGTCGATGAAGGAGCGCGCCATCGGGGGCATGGTAGCCGCCATTTTAAAAAACGACTCCATCTCGTCGATGAGCTGTACGTGGTCTTCGGTATGCATCTCCCTCTCGGGATAAAGATGCTTCATCATAAGCTTTTCCTCTTGCAGGAAATGGCTTTTCGTCTCTTCAATCAGCTGTGCGAACAGCTCCAAGTCGACGCCCTGCTTCTCCTGCAGTCCTTTGAGAAGATCGAGATAGGCCTCGTGGACGCGGTCCATCTCCTCCACCCCTAAACGAAGGTCATGCGTCATGACATCCCCTTTTTGCTTTTTTCACATGACTGCATATTGCGTTCTTCACCGCACGTCATACCCCTGTGAATCCGACTGCCAGAACAGCGTCGGCGGGCAAGCAGAAACTATTTCGACCTATGAGTACGGCAAAAAGCGCTCCCAGACGTACACCGTATGCAGAGCGGGAACGACATTCTGTTCCGAGGCCTATACGGCGAAATAGTTGTGTCGGCACTGTCACCGGTGCCCTGGAAGCGGCGAAGCTGAAATGGTAGGAACTGTCACTCCTGATTGCGCGGTACGAAAGCAGCGCCTCGTCCGTAACATATACACTGCCCGACCAGTTGCTGACAATCAGCTGTCCCGTTTTGTCCAGTTCGATATCACCGAGATTGGCGTCGATATACAGCGTGGCCATCACGACACCGGTACTGTCATAGCGCGTCACATCGCCGTTCCAGCTTGCCATAAAGATGTCGCCCCGGGCATTTGCCGTGACGGCGCGGGACTCGGAGGTATGGCCGAGATCGACACTGCGCACGATGCCGAGTGTGGCCGGATCGATCACATCCAGGTTTCCATAGACGTTTCTCAACGCGTACAGCAGACCGTCTGCGCCGAGTGTCACATCGATGTACTCGTTTTCGGGAAAATAGCGGGCCGTTGTGCCGTTATCAAGATCGATTTCCACCAATCCTTTGGCTTCACCGCCGTTGGCCGTGGATGAATCCGTAAGATAAATCTTGTTGCCGACGGCCGCAATACCACCGTAGGATACGATGTTTGCGGTACTCCAGCCTTCCAGTGTGAAATGGTGCCACTGCGTGCCGTCATACACCGACAACTCCGGAGAAAACGTACCGTTGTAGACGGCGATTCGTCCATCTTCGAGGGCGATCAGATCGCGTGCGTTTTCCGCAGAGCCGCCCGAACTGTTTTGCGGGATGGGCATCTGCGAGAGCAGCTCTCCGCTGCTCGTGTACTCATACAAGGTGTTATCGTTGGACACCAGGATATTGGCATTGGCCTGTTCTTCCGCTACCGCTGAAGAAGCCATTAACACGAAGCAGGAAAGCGCTCCCTTTGCAAGCATTTTTTTCATATCATCTCCCATTAGGTTTTTCCCGTCCCATCTTGTTTGGTCTACATTTAAGTACGATCGCAGGTTGAAATGCTTCACAATAAGATAAAACTATATTTAATGCTATCCATTCAACCCTTAATCAACTCTGTAAAACAGTTTATGTTACTAAAAAAGGGAAAGGCGGCACGTACTGATTCCTGAAAAGCCGGCACTGGGGGT
>JARROU010000095.1:0-4875 GCA_037383585.1 Campylobacterales bacterium
GGGTCGTTCGGATCGCAGCCCGACACCATCCCCTTTTCGACCGTAAAGTCCTTGTCTTCCGCCCCCGAACGCCGCGAGCTCATCCAGACGTTTGTGCGGCGGTCGAGCATGAAAAACGGGGAGAAGAGCCGGCTTTTGTTCGGCACATCGAGCCGGACGTAATCGCCCATCGCGAAATAATCCGATCCCTGCATCGCGACAATGTTGCCGAAAAGTTCCAGGGTCGTCGAATTCCGGTCGAATCGGGCTTCGTTTGCGCTGAGATAATAATCCTGATAGAGGACAAGCACATCGCCGGTCGCATGGACCGTGGTAAGATTCGAATCGAGCTGCGTCGCGAAAAATTCGATTTTGTCGCCCGCATGGGCGATGCCTAGCAGCAGGATGAGTGCGGTGAGGACCCTACGCATTGACGACGACGGTGCGCGCGGTCCGGTCATGCCACGCCTGGTTGAACGGATCGAACATCGCCCAGATGAACCCGAGGTAGAAGATGATCTCGCTGATGATTCTGAACACGGCGCGGTTGAACGAGGCCACCCAGCCGGGGGTTTCACCGTTCTCAACCGCGGCGACGCGGATGCGCATGGCCATCTTTCCGAGCGTCGCACCGTAGAGGGACACAAAAATCGTCTGGTAGAGGATTTTGATCCCCATATACTCCAGCGCGTAGGCGTTGGTGACAAAAAGAAACGACTCGAAATCCTTCGCCTGTGAAATGCTCTCCCAGACCATCACCATGAAAAGCGTGCTCAGCAGGAACTCGTCGATCACGAAGGCGACGGCCCGTTTCGGGATGGAAGCCAGTTCCAGTTCGTGCCGGCGCAGCTGCTCTTCGATCGTTTCGTTCACGGTTTACAAAGCCTGGTATGCGATATCGGTACGCAGTTTTTTGCCGGCGAAATGGACCTGGCCGCACAGCGCGTATGCCCGGTCCCGTGCTTCGCGGATGCTGCCGCCGGTCCCGACGCACACAAGCACGCGGCCACCGGTCGCGAACAGTTTGCCGTCGCTCTCAGACACGCCGGCATAGGCAACGTGCGAATGTGCAGCCAGTTCCGTGTGGACGATTTCGTCGACGATGATCTCCGCCGGTTCGCTGCTCTTATAGGGGTAGTCGCGGCTTGCCATGACGACGCCCACCGCGTATTCGTCTTTGAATTTCATCTCGAGCGTGTCAAGCTGCTTCGTCGCGGCTTTGTAGAAAAGCTCGCTCGCCGGGGAGCTGAGCAGCGGCATCAGAATCTCGCACTCGGGATCCCCGAAACGGACGTTGAACTCCAGCGTCAGCGGTTCGCCGTTTACGATCATCAGGCCGATAAAAAGGACGCCTTCAAACGGGGCCCCCTCTGCTTTCATCCCGTCCAGGGTCGGGCGGATGACGCGTTCTTTTACCTTTTCGTAGATGGTATCGTTGACCAGCGGTGTCGGTGCATAAGCCCCCATCCCCCCGGTGTTCGGTCCCTGGTCGCCGTCTTCGAGGCGCTTGTGGTCCTGTGCCGCCGGCAGCAGAATGAAATCCTCGCCGTCGCAGATGGCGAACATGGAAAGCTCGTATCCGTCGAGGAACTCCTCGATGATGACCTTCTTGCCCGCCTCGCCAAAGGCTTTGCCGCTGAGCATCTCCGAAGCCGCTTTTTTCGCCTCGTCGTGCGTCGGTGCGATGATGACGCCTTTGCCCGCGCAGAGCCCGTCGGCCTTGACGACGACCGGGGTCGGCAGCGTTTCGATAAACTTGAACGCCGTATCGATGTGGTCCGTCTCGATGTAGCGGGCCGTCGGAATGCCGTACTTGGCCAGGAAGTTTTTCATATAGACTTTGGAGCCTTCGAGCTGCGCCGCCTCTTTGGAAGGACCGAAGATCGTCAATCCCTTGGCTTTGAAAATGTCGACGACCCCGTCGACGAGCGGCGCTTCCGGTCCGACGATGGTCAGGTCGATGCCGTTTTCCTTGGCAAAGTCCGCGAGGGCGTCGTACTCTTTGATGGCCACGTTTTCGCCCAGCGCAGGCGTCGCGCCATTGCCCGGGGCAAAGTAGAGCTTTTCTACCGCTTCGTCTTCTGACAGCGCGCGCCCGATTGCGTATTCGCGTCCCCCGCTACCGATAACCATAACATTCATATTGCCGATCCTTGTGCATTATAGATAGAACTGTTTTTATCCAAAAAGACAGTCATCCGCTTGGATAAGAACAAAAAACCCGAGTGGCCGTTCCGCAAGATAGCTTTGGTTCTCAAAGCCAAAAAAATTGCAGACTGAGCGCTTCATTAGGCGGCAGTCTCTCGGGCTTGCGCCCTCGGGCGAGATTACCGACGCACCGAAGCGTCTACACCATCCGCACAGTGAATATGTAGAACCCCCTGAAATGCGAGAGCTCGCACCACCCAGGCTTGTAATAACATTATACCCGATACGGGATAAAGAGGGGCTAAATTTTGATGGAGGATGGAAGATGAAAGATGTATGATAAATGACGAATAATGATTGGTGATTGGCGGGTGCAAATGCACATCACCCTAATCGAAACGCATCCAGATGTCCGGCTATTCGTTGATGCGCGCTTTGATGGTTTTGGCGATGCTGCAGCAGTGGTTGATCTTTTCGGAGAGGGTCAGATCCTCCCGCAGCAGGACATTGATAAAGGCCGATCCGACGATGACGCCGTCCACCCCTTTCGCTTTTTCTTTCGCCGTCGTTTCGTTAACGCCGAACCCGACATAGACCGGGGTATCCGTATGACGGCGGATCGAATCGACAATGCCCGAAAGGTCTTCGCTTTTGCCGGCCCCGGTGATGCCGGCATAGGCGACGAGGTAGATGAACTTTTCCGAGTGCTCGACCACCGTCTTGATCCGGGCGTCTGAATCGGTCGGCGCGACGAAACTGATATTGCTCACACGGTGTTTCGCGAAGGCCTCCGAATAGGCGACAGCCTCCTCATGCGGCAGGTCGGGGATAATCAGTCCGCTGACGCCCAGATCGTTCGCTTCGCGCAATACGTTTTCCATGCCGAACTGGTAAAAAGGATTGAAATAGCCCATCCAGAGCGTATCGACGCGCGGCGCTACGGCGTGCGAAACGTCCAGGACGTGCTTGAAGCGGAACCCGTTCTCCAGTGCGACATAATTTGCCGCCTCGATCACCGGACCGTCGGCGACCGGATCGGAGAACGGAATGCCGAGTTCCAGCGAATCCACGCCGTTTTCTCCCAATGAGAGCGCCAGATCGATCGTAAAATCTTTGTCAGGATATCCCGTCGTAATGTAGCCTACCAGTTGCTTTTCCACTTAAACCTCTTTGAAACACGGCAGTACAGCGCGCCATATTTATCCGCAATTGTAGCATTTTTGGATAAAATCGCTCTCAATAAGATAAGGGCATCCGTCGCAATACGGCGCTGCCCGCACGGAGCAATGTATGGCCAAAAAGCTGAGTGTCACCTCGATCAAAAATGCCAAAGGCGGGACCCCGCTTGTGATGATCACCGCCTATGACGCCCTTTTCGCACGCCTTTTCGATCCGATCGCCGACCTGATCCTCGTGGGCGATTCGCTCAATATGAGTTTCGCGGGAGAAGCCGACACCCTCAGCGCTTCGATGGAGCAGATGATCTACCATACGCGGGCCGTCTGCAACGGTGCGCCGGGAACGTTCGTCATCTGCGACATGCCTTTCGGCACCTTCACAAACCCCGAACGCGCCCTTGAGAACGCGATGGCCGTCTACCAGCAGACCCCTGCCGACGCGGTCAAGATCGAAGGCGGAAAGGACAAGGCGGAAATCATCGCGCATCTGACGTCCAACGGCATCGCCGTCTGCGGCCACATCGGACTGCTGCCGCAGTCGGTCCGCGGGGAAGGCGGCTACAAGGTCAAGGGCAAAGACGAGGAAAACGCGCTTTCTCTGATTGAGGATGCCAGAGCCGTCGAAGCCGCCGGGGCCTTCTGCCTCGTGATCGAGGGCGTCAAAGCCGACGTCGCGGCCCGCGTCGCGGAAGCCGTCGGCATCCCCGTCATCGGCATCGGCGCCGGCAATTCCGTCGACGGACAGGTCCTCGTTTTCTCCGACATGCTCGGCCTCTACGAACCGTTCGTTCCGAAATTCGTCAAACAGTACCTGAACGGCGCCGAAGCCGTCAAGACCGCCGTCACGCAGTATAAAGAAGAAGTGACGGCACGCACCTTCCCTTCCGAGGAGCACACCTACTGATGGAGCGCATCGTCGAAATCGAGAAGTTCAGCGCCGACGAAACGACGGAAACGTCCCTGCGACCCGAAGGATGGGGCGACTACATCGGCCAGGAGCAGATCAAGAAAAACCTCGGCGTCTTCATCGAGGCGAGTAAAAAACGCGAAGAGGCGCTCGACCACACCCTTTTCTTCGGCCCTCCCGGACTGGGGAAAACGACGCTGGCGCTGATCATCGCCAACGAGATGGGCAGCAACATCAAAGTCACCGCCGCCCCGATGATCGAAAAGAGCGGCGACCTCGCGGCCATCCTCACCAACCTTGAAGAAGGCGACATCCTCTTCATCGACGAGATCCACCGGCTCTCCCCCGCTGTCGAGGAGATTCTCTATCCGAGCATGGAAGATTTCCGGCTCGACATCATTATCGGGAGCGGGCCGGCGGCGCAGACGGTGAAGATCGACCTGCCGCGCTTCACGCTGATCGGGGCGACGACCCGTGCCGGGATGCTTTCCAATCCCCTTCGCGACCGCTTCGGTATGAATTTCCGTATGAACTTCTATACCCCCGAAGAGCTCTCCAGCATCATTATGCAGGCCGCGGAGAAACTGGGCAAACCCATTGAACACGACGCGGCGCTTGAGATCGCGCGGCGTTCGCGCGGCACGCCGCGGATCGCCCTGAGAC
>JARROU010000096.1:0-4589 GCA_037383585.1 Campylobacterales bacterium
GGCGCTCGCACTGGGAGCCCATCCGCGTATCGCCCATATGCTTCTGGGCGCAAAAGCGGAAGGCTTCGGGTACGAAGCGGTCCTGATTACGACGCTGCTGCAGGAGCGGACGGGGTTCGGCGGGACCGATCTCGGCGAAGGCATCGAATGGCTTGACCGTGCGCTCGATTCGGGCGAAGGCGGCAGCATGCTTCGTCATGCCGTCAACGTTCTGAAAAAACGGCTGCAGATTGAAATCACGGGCCCGCTGCAGACCGAGCGGGCCGGCGTTCTGACGGCGCTGGCCTATCCCGACCGCATCGCCAAACGACGTACCAAAGGCTCGGCACATTTCCTGCTTGCCAACGGCAAAGGGGCGGTGCTGGGCGATGAGACGCAGTTCCTGCACGACGAATACCTCGCCGTCGCTGAGGCCGGCGGGCAGGGGGAACCGCTGCGGATCTTTCACGCCGCCGCTCTGACGCGCGAAGCGATCGAGACGTGGTTCGAAGGGGCAATCCGGGTAGAGACGACCGTGTCATGGAACGATGCCTCGGGGCGCGTCGAAGCGCTCCGCATACGACGCATAGGAGCGGTAGTGCTCGAGCAAGAGCGCCTGGAGAATCCGCCGCCGGAGTTGATTGCGCAGGGCGTGCTCGAAGGGATCGTCCGGCGTGGGCTCGGTGTGCTGCCCTGGGCCAAGAAGAGCGTTTCGGTCCGTGAACGGGTCAATTTCGTCAACGCGCAGCGGCCGGAGACGTTTACGGACCTCGGCGACGCGGCGCTGCTGGCGACGCTGCAGACGTGGCTGCTTCCGTATCTCGAAGGGGTCCGTGACCTCAAAGGAGTGCAGGCGCTGGATCTGTACGCAATCCTGTCCGGCCTGCTGGGGTGGGATGCCCTGCAGGAGCTCGACAGCCTGGCGCCCGAAACGGTGACGGTGCCCAGCGGCTCGAAGATCCGCATCGATTATTCCGATCCGCAGCAGCCCGTGCTGGCGGTACGGTTGCAAGAAGTGTTCGGCTGGCACACAACCCCGACGGTTCTTGAGGGGAAGGTGCCGCTGATGCTGCACCTGCTCTCCCCGGCGCAGCGTCCCGTGCAGGTGACGCAGGATCTGGCGTCGTTCTGGAAACAAGGCTACGCCGACGTGCGAAAAGAGCTGCGCGGCAAGTACAAAAAACACTACTGGCCCGAAGACCCCTATGAAGCCGTGGCAACCGCAAAGACCAAGCGGTTCATGGACCGGGCGTAAGCCGTCACCACGCCTTTGGCGTTGAAATCCTCTTGTAAAAAAGCAGAATAGAGCTTTGGTGTGCTAGCATATAGCGGAAAATAATATAAAGGCACTGCTAAAAACCTGTACGGATTTCAGTAAGGCTTTAAAGGCATACCCAATGTTGGAAGGCTTGTTTTTTATCATCATCATCTTTCTGATCATGGATCTCTATAAGAAGAACAGGGTTTTACGCGATCAGGTGGATGCTTTGAGCGGCCGCAAACCCGTTCCCCATGATTCCAGCGAGGAAAAAACGGAGGAGCCTGCTGCTGCCGAACCCATGGTTGAACCGGAAGCCGAACCGGTTACCCCTCCGGCACAACCGCACCGGCAGGTGCAGCCGGAACGGCGTTACGTCCAGGCGGTATCGGAGGAATCTGCACCGCAGGCGCGTGCCTCCGAACCTGCGAAGGAGTCTGCCCTCGCCGAGGCGGTCCGGCGCTTTATCACCGGCGGCAACCTCCTGGTAAAGATCGGAGGGATCGTTTTTTTCCTCGGCCTGGTCTTTCTGGTCAAATACGCCGCCGAACACAACATGATCAGCATCGAGGTGCGGCTGATCGTGATCGCGCTGGGCGCGCTGGTTTTGACCGGCATCGGCTGGCGGCTGCGCGAACGCGAAGGCTACTACGGACTGGTGCTGCAGTCGCTGGGGATCGCCTCGTTCTACCTGGTCGTCTTCGCCTCCGCGAAGCTTTACGGTCTGCTGACAATGCCGCAGGCCTTTGTCATCATGCTCATTGTCGTCGTCTTCGGGTCGCTGCTTGCCGTCGCGCAGGATGCCGTCGTACTGGCCGTCTTTTCCGCGGCCGGCGGATTCCTGGTACCGATCCTGACCTCGGATGAAAGCGGATCGCATATTATTCTGTTCAGCTATTACGCCCTGCTCAATATCGGTATTCTTCTGATCGCGTGGTACCGTTCCTGGCGCATCCTCAATATCGTCGGTTTCTTCTCGACCTTTGTCATCGCCACGGCGTGGGGCGTGCTGCGGTATGAACCGGCGCTGTTCGCGTCGACGGAACCGTTCTTGATCTTCTTTTTCCTGCTTTATCTCGGCGTCTCGATCCTGTTTACGTCCAAACAGCCATTTAAAATCCGCACCTTTATCGATTCGACGCTGGTCTTCGGGCTGCCGCTCATCGCGTTTTCGCTTCAGGCAACCATGGTCGACCGCTTCGAGTACGGGGTCTTTTTCAGCGCCGTTGCCGTCGGGACGGTGTATCTTGTCCTGTTCCGATGGCTGTCGCGGTATGAAAAAATGCAGATGCTCAGCGAAGCGTTCCGCGCGATCGCCGTCGTTTTTTACACGGTGGCTATTCCCTATGCGCTCGATGATGATATTACCGGGGCATTGTGGGCGCTCGAGGCGTCGGCGATCGTCTGGATCTCGCTGAAATACAAGAAATCCTACGGGGTGCTGTTCGGAATCGCACTGGAGCTGGCCGCGATCGTGCTTTACGTCCTGTCGACGGTGGCGCGCGAAACGGAGGGGGCCTTCCTCAACGGCATTTTCCTCGGCTATGTCATCGTCGTCGTTGCGGCAGGCTTTACCTCGTACCGGTTTTGGGTACACCGTACGGCCGAAAAAGATTCGATGCTGAACACCTTGTCCGTGCTCTTTCTCGGTGCGGGATTTTTAATGTGGCTGCTGGCGGGGGTGCTTGAAGCGGAGCGGATGGCGATGCCGCAGGGCAACGTCCTTTTGATCTATACGGCGCTCAGCGCGGTCCTGTTCGCCGCGGCGGCTGTGCGGTACAAATGGTCCGCACTCGAAAAGGTCCTACAGTTTTATCTGCCCCTGGGCCTGGTCTTTTTCGGCGGCCTTTTGCACCACTATACGCAAACCCATCCGTTTGAAGGGATCGGCAGCATTTCCGCCGGCCTTTTCTTTGTCGTGCACTACGGACTGCTTGTCCGGTTCGAATCCGGGTGGAAACTGCGCATGTTCCTGCACGCCGCAGCCATGCTGACGGTCGTGCTCATCCTCTCGAGGGAGCTGCAGTATGCCGCGTCCCTCCTGAGCGACATCGGTGCTTTGCACTACTGCGCCTTCGGAGCGCTGCCCGCGCTTATGCTCGTCGTGATTACAAAGGCGGAACGCTATTTTCCGTCGTTTATCAGTCGGAATATCGAAGCGTACCGGCTGCCCGGCGGGGTTGGGCTTTCGGCCGTCATCGGGCTGTGGGAGCTGAACGGAATCGCGCGGGACGGGGCCATGCCGTTTATGCCCTATATCCCGCTGCTCAGTCCACTGGACCTGTTCCAGGCGTTAGGCGCGGCGGCATTCGTGCTCTGGCTGAGACACATCAATCGAACCGTGGCACCCCTGGCCGAAAGGATCGCCGCAAAGGCGGCCGGCGTGCTTGCGTTCCTCTACGCGACCGTCCTCCTGGGGAGGACGGTCCATTTCTACGGCGGGGTCGATTACACGATGACCGCGCTCGGCGCCAGCCTGCTGTTCCAGGCATCGCTCTCGATTCTATGGAGCCTGATGGGGATCGCGGCCATGCTCGTGGGCAAGCGCACGGGCGAGCGCCCCGTCTGGGTCGCGGGTGCCGGGGTGCTGGCGCTCGTCGTGTTCAAGCTCTTTATGGTCGATCTCTCGGGAAGCGGAACGGTCGAGCGCATCGTCTCGTTTATCTCCGTGGGAGCGCTCTTGCTGCTGGTCGGGTATTTTGCACCGATCCCGCCTTCAAAACCGAAACGGACCGAGGCGGAAACGACGGGGTGAGCCGAAGAGCGCTATTCGCTCAGGAGATCGTATCCGGCCGGGATGTTCGGCGTGAAAAGGGCATCGGGGTAGCTGCGGTTGATCTTCTGTTGTGAAAAGAGGATCCGGACGGTGTTTTCGAAGGCGTCCTTGTAGGAGATCGCCATCGGTACGTCGTCTCTGATCTTGATGAGGAACTGCTGTGATTTATGGGTGGCGAGATAGGTCTCGCCGTCGAGTTGCTCGGCTTTCGAGAGGATCTTGAACAGGTCGATCTCGTCGCGGAAGGTCTTGACGATGGCCTGTTCCAGTTCCGGCTCGATGATGGTGACCTTGTGGCCGATGACAAAGACGCTTTTTTCAACCGGTTTGAAATATTCCCAGCGGGCTTTGTCCGGGCGGGTCGCGTCGATATGCCCTTCGTAGGTGATCGTCTGATTCGTATCGTCGGTGATCTGCTGTGTGAAATCCGCACTGAAGGAACGGACCGAATCGGCGAATCCGAACAGCGACGTCACCGCTGCAATAAAGAGTAGAATTGCTTTCATCCCTATGCCTTTTTTGGCGCAATTGTAACCAAAAAAACGCACACAACATTCCTTTCATAAAAACAATATC
>JARROU010000096.1:4604-15817 GCA_037383585.1 Campylobacterales bacterium
GCACCGCTCCAAACCCCTAGGGGGAACTCCGGGTGCCCCGGACCAGGCAAGAGAAATATGCTGCAAACGATGATGGGCAAGGTGTTCGGCACCAAAAACGACCGAGAGCTGAAACGATACAAACGCAGGCTCAAGAAAATCAACGCACTCGAAGAGACGTATGAAGCGATGGACGATGCCGCGCTCAAGGAAGCGTTCGAGGCGTTGAAGGCGTCGGTGCGATCGGAAGAACAAAGCCTGGATGACGTGCTGCATGACGCGTTTGCCATCACGAGGGAAGCGGCAAAACGGACACTGAACATGCGCCATTTCGATGTGCAGATGGTCGGGGGCATGGTCCTGCACGAAGGACGGATCGCCGAGATGAAAACCGGGGAGGGGAAAACCCTCGTCGCGACCCTGCCGGTCGTGCTTAATGCGATGACGGGCAAAGGCGTGCACGTCGTGACCGTCAACGACTACCTGGCCAAACGCGACGCGGGCGAACTGGCGCCGCTGTACGAATTCCTGGGCTACGAAGTGGGGACCGTGCTCGAGGGCGAATACGATCCTCAGCACAAACGCACGCAGTACGCCGCCGACATCACGTACGGTACCAATAACGAGTTCGGCTTCGATTACCTGCGCGACAATATGAGTTTCTCCCGCGATCAGATGGTGCAGCGGGGCCACCATTTCGTCATCGTGGACGAAGTGGACTCCATTCTGATCGACGAAGCCCGTACGCCGCTGATCATCTCCGGTCCGACCAACCGCACCCTGGACAATTACGTCCGTGCCGACGAGATCGCGAAACAGATGGAAAAAGAGACCCACTTTACCGTCGACGAAAAAGACCGTCTGGTGCTGATCACGGAAGAGGGGATCAGCAAAGCCGAGGAGCTCTTCGGCGTTGAGAACCTCTACAGCCTGGAGAATTCCGCACTGTCGCACCACCTCGATCAGGCCCTCAAAGCAAACTACCTGTTCGAGATCGACGTCGATTACGTCGTCAAGGACGGGGAAGTCGTCATCGTCGACGAGTTTACGGGGCGGCTTTCGGAAGGGCGGCGCTATTCCGAAGGGCTGCACCAGGCGCTCGAGGCGAAAGAGCGCGTCCAGATCAAAGAGGAGTCGCAGACGCTGGCGGACATCACCTTCCAGAACTATTTCCGCATGTACGACAAACTGGCGGGGATGACGGGGACGGCCCAGACCGAGGCGACGGAATTCGCCCAGATCTACAAACTCGACGTTGTTTCCATCCCGACGAACGTCCCGGTCACACGCCAGGATCTCAACGACCTGATCTACAAAACAGAGGGTGAGAAGTTCGGTGCGGCGATCGCGAAGATCCGGGAGCTCAATGCGAACGGCCAGCCGGTCCTCGTGGGAACGGCGTCGATCGAAAAATCGGAAATCCTGCACGAACTGCTGAAAAAAGAGAAGATCGCGCATACGGTGCTCAATGCGAAAAACCACGAGCAGGAAGGCGAGATCATCAAAAACGCCGGCGAAAAGGGCGCGGTGACGATCGCGACCAACATGGCCGGGCGCGGGGTCGACATCAAGGTCAGTGACGAGATCAAGGCCATGGGCGGTCTGTACATCATCGGGACGGAGCGGCACGAGAACCGCCGGATCGACAACCAGCTGCGCGGCCGTTCCGGGCGCCAGGGGGATCCGGGCGTCAGCCAGTTCTATCTCAGCCTCGAAGACAACCTGCTGCGTATCTTCGGCTCGGACAAGATCAAAACGATCATGGAGCGCCTCGGCGTCGAGGACGGCGAATACATCGAGTCGAAGATGGTGACGCGTGCGGTTGAAAAAGCGCAGAAAAAGGTCGAGAATCTCCACTTCGAAGGGCGGAAACAGATCGTCGAGTACGACGACGTCGCCAACGAACAGCGCAAGATCGTCTACCGGTTCCGTAACCAGCTGCTCGATCCGGAATTCGACATCGATGCCAAGGTCGATGAGATCCGCGAAGCCTACGTGGCGCGTACGCTGGCCGAGTGCGAGATCTTCGACGGGGTTGCCCGCGAGGATTTCGACCTTGAGAAGCTTGTCAAGCTGCTTAAAGAGGAGATCAACTTCGAACTCGATGCCGTCGCCCTGGGAGCGCTCGAGTACGAAGCGCTTTACGAGCAGGTCCTTTCCGCCGTCAAGGAATCGTACGATACGAAAATGTCCGTCGTGGATGAAAACATCCGCCGCGACATCGAGCGAGAGATCTACCTGAAAACCATGGATAACGCGTGGCGGGAGCACCTGTACCGCATGGATACGATGAAAACCGGTATCCGTCTGCGCGCCTACAACCAGAAAGACCCGCTGGTCGAGTATAAAAAAGAGAGTTTCAATCTCTTTACGGAGCTGATCGAGACGATCAAGTACGACACCATCAAGACCCTGCAGATCATCCAGTTCCAGCTCAGAAGTCCGGAGGAAGAAGCCGAGGCCTTCGCGCGGCAGCAGGAGCTCGAACGCAAGCAGAAAGAGCTGCAGATGCAACTCAACCGCGAAAGCGACGAAGGCGCCGATGCCTTCGGCGGGAAAAAACCGGCCCGCAACGACCCGTGCCCGTGCGGCAGCGGCAAGAAGTATAAAAACTGCTGCGGCCAGAGCGGACCGAAAAAGGGAGCGTTCGCCTCTTGAAACAGCCGCGCAGCCTGACCGCTTACCTGCTGCGCCGCTTTCTGCGGTTTGATCGGGAACAGCCGTTTATTTTCCTCTCCGCCATGCTGGCCTTTTTGGGCATCATGCTGTCACCATCATGAACTATCCGCTCACGATCGCACCGCGCTTTTACGGCAGCGTCAACGAAAACCTGCTGCTTCAGCTCGAACAGAATTTCCCGCAACTGCGTTTCAGCCCCTACGTGACCGCTTCCGTGATCGCCCGCAGCGGCTCTCAGCTTGAGGGGGGCTATCTTTTCGGCGTCGATTTCGAGGCGGAAAAAACGGTCAATCCCGTTGTGGCCAAGGCACTGGAGACCATTCCGGAGGGCCGCTTTAACGTTGTTGCGGGGCAGGCGCTTCTGGAAGAATTCGCCCTGGCGGAGGGTGACCGTCTGATGTACATCTTCACCCAGATCGAACCGGGAGGCCTGGCCGTTACGCCGAAACTCAAACGCTTCAAGATCGCCGGGGCCTTCGATTCGGGACTCAGCGCGTATGACAAAGCGTACAGCTATACGGACCTGGATTCGCTGCAGACAATCCTGCACATGCCCGCAAACTTCTACGACGGCATCCACATCGCAACGCACAATCCCCATGAGGACATCGAACGCATTCGAAAGACGCTGCCGCCGTCCGTTCGCATCAAGGGGTGGTGGGAAGACAACGCCAACTTCTTTGCCGCACTGGAGCTGGAGAAGCGCTCGCTGTTTATCGTGCTGATGCTCATCATCCTGATCGCCGCCGTCAATATCATCTCTTCGCTTCTGATGACGGTCATGAACCGACGCAGCGATATCGCGCTGCTCATTTCGCTCGGGGCGTCGCCGGCGCAGATTAAAAAGCTCTTCCTCAAATTGGGGATCGTCATCGGCATCGGAGGCATCATTGCAGGCGCCGCCCTGGGGCTTTCGGGTGTCTGGGTGCTGGCGACATTTGACATCGTTTCGCTGCCCAAAGACGTCTATCCGACGGCACGCCTGGCGCTCGATCTCTCCTTGCACGATTTCCTCTCCATTCTCGGCGGTGCGTTCGCCATTGTCGTACTCTCATCGTGGTATCCGGCGAAAAAAGCCAGTGAAGTGGATGTCCTTACCGTGTTGAGAAACGAATAGCATTGCGGTATTGAGGGCATCGGAATGCGCTGACGAAGGGGTGCCCGTAAGTAAAAACTGATATACTTTTGACAAAAAAAGGGGAACGATGTCCGTTGATACCTTGATGGTCATCGCAGCCGTTTTGCTTCTGGTATTGACGGCGGGCCTTTTTTATCTGACGATGCATCGGATAAAAAAAGCGAAAAAAGACGATGAGGCACATCTGGAGAAACTGAGTGAATCGCTGATGGAGAAGCTGGAATCCCAGTCGCTTTCCGAAGAGCAGAAGTCGAAGATCGCCGATGCGCTCAAAGAGATAAGGAAACGCTAGCGCGTTAAAGAAGCGCCCAGAGCACCAGGGGCGGGTAGACGGCAAGTCCGATGTAGGGCATCCACTTCTCCAGCGGCATCATCAGCATCTCGTGCAGCGGCATCGAGACTTCCTTTTTCTCAAAAACCTGCTGCATCAGCACGATCTTCGTCGCGATGTCGATGGTTTTGACAAACAGCAGGATGATCGCTGCTGCGGAGAGCTGCGTCTGCAGGATCAGCCAGATTGCGAAATAGTAGGTCGGATGCAGCGCAAGGAAATAGAAGATGCTCTTTTCATACCGGCGATGCAGCCGTACGAGCATCCCCAGCATGGTCGGCGCTTTCTGCCAGCCGATCTCGAATCCTTCGAGGAGCAGATATAAAATCGTGAGTGCGATGATGCTTTCCATGTGAGGGCTTCCGATCTTTGTTAAAATACCGCAATTATATCAGGGGCAGACCATGAACGTAACCTATACGACGCGAAACGATGAAAATGAACCGGTAACGATCGAAGCCAATCTCGATTTCGAACCGCAGAGCGACGATACGGTCTGGATGCTGTGGGCGTTCGCGCCGCTGAAAACCTCCGACGGTGCCGGGGGATGCGCCGAGGAGGAACGGCGTACGCTCGATGCGATCAACGCAACCCTCGGCGAGGTGCTTGAACTGCGAAACGGCGGGCTCTATGCCGGCATGCGCCTGCACGAGGGCTGGGCGGAACTGTATTATTATGCCGCCTGGAGCAGGGGGGCGGAACAGCAGTTCCGCGATGCGTTCAAGCAGCACGGGTACGCGCACATCGAGTTCGGTGCGAACCGCGATGCGCAGCAGGCGTTTTACTATGAAACCCTTTATCCCGACGCCTGCGAGCTGCAGCAGGTCAAGAGCCGGGAGATCATTGAAGAGCTCTCACGCGCCGGCGACGACCTTTCCAAACCGCGTCCGGTGGAACATTACCTGTTCTTTCAGACGCAGACCGCCATGCAGCGTGCCGCGATGCAGCTTTCGGAAGCGGGGCCTATAGAGACGGGTCTGCATGAAGAAGGGCGTTATCCCCATGGGCTGGTGCTCGAGCTTGAGCATGCCTGTCTGCCGGATGTGCTCGAAGCGGAGACGGCGCCGCTGATCGAACTGGCAGAAAAAGAACACGGTATTTACAGAGGGTGGAGTACCGTGATGGCTGGAGACGACGCCTGAAGATGCGTGAAGGCATCCTGCGCCTGCTCTGGGGGATGGGCGCACTCGTTCTATCGCTGCGCTACAAGATAACTGCGGTCGGAACGGAACACGTCCCTGACGGGGGCGCGGTCCTGCTACTGGGCAATCATGTCAGCTGGCTGGACTGGATGCTGATACAGATCCCGCTGCAGCGCCGGCTGCGTTATATGATGGCGCGTTCGATTTATGAATGGCGCGCGCTCAACTGGATGTTCAGGCTCAGCCGGACGATCCCGGTGTCGCCGAGAGCCTCAAATGGGGCTTTTGACGACGCCATCAATGCTCTGGACAACGGTGATGCGATCGTGATTTTTCACGAGGGCGGGATCACGAATTGCTGTGGTTGAAAAACACGCGCTATGCGCTGAGCGGACTCATCGAGGTGATACGGAACGAAAGTTCGTTCAAATTGCAGCTGCTGCTTTTTTTCGGGATGGGGACCTTCGCGTGGCTGCTGCCGATCGAACCGGTCTTCAGCGCCGTCTTGAGCATTTCTCTTTTTATCCCGCTGCTGGCGGAACTGGCCAATAGCGCAATCGAACGGGTCGTCGACCTCGTTACGCTGGAGTATCATGAGCTGGCAAAACGCGCAAAAGATGCAGGTGCCGCCTTGGTGTTTGTTTCACTGGTGATGACCGGTGCCATCTGGCTTGCCATCCTTTTTCTGGCGTTTTAGGCGGCGGAAGTGTTTGTATCTTGGAGTTCTGTTTTCGGCGCAATCGGTTCGCTCGGTTCGCATGAATACCCGTTCGCAACGTCTAGACATTTCTGATAGGTGTTGTCGCAGGATAGGTAGCATTCCGATGAGACGTTTTCGATAGAGTCGCATTCTGCATTGCAGCCACCATATTCGTTATCGCATTGCATCATGGGATCGAACCCTTCCGCCCCGGCAGAGAGCCCGAGCAACATCGTACACAGCAGCAGTCTCTTTTTCATTCTTCATCCCCTTTACAGAAAATGCATATTTCGCTTCCCGCTCCGTATGCAATAAAATGCATGTAAAACCATCACTGATTATATTATAGCGCTTTTTTTGCCAAAAAAAGGAGTATAATTTCCGGTCTGATTGTCTTTTGTTTTGACCGTTGTCGACAGACGGCCATGGTAAGGGCTCTACCCGCTGTTTTCTTGTCGGGTTGCTTCTGCAGTCTTCCGGATGCATCCGGCGGGAGCAGAGGTCTCCTCGTGCAAGTTAGGGTACCGCAGAGGTACAACGTTATTAGAGGTCGATATGACAATTTCTGATATTGAATTGGGATGACTTTGAACCGATCGAGCGCTTCCCGTATAAACACCGTTTCGATGACGAGTAGAAAAGCAATGGAAACGAAACCGCTGCTGGAGCGTTATTACGCAATGTGGAATGAAAAGGATTTTGCAAGGGCGGACCTGCTGCTGGATCCCGATGTCCGTTTCCGGGGTTCCCTGGGCATCGAAGCGAACGGGCTCGAGGGCTTCAAGGATTATGCGGACATGCTTACCGGAGCGTTCCCGGCGCTTTACCATGCGGTGGAAATCACCGTTGTCGAGCACGACAGGGCCGCTGTGTACGTCACCTATACCGGCAAGCACGAAGGGGAGGTGTTCGGCTATAAACCGACGGGGAACCGCATCAGTTACAACGGCGCCTCTTTTTTTCACTTCCGAAACGGGAAGATCGCTTCGGTCAATGTACTCGGAGATCTCAATGCGCTGCATGCACAGTTGTCATAAGCAATATTCTCTGATACAATTCACTTAAATATATGGCTTCAGTAAAGTGAAAGTGAGTTGGTAAGAGGGTGAAAATACGGACGTTTATTGGTGCATGGCTTGCCGTTTCGGTCCTCATATATGCGGCTCCAGCCGCGAAGAATGCGGATTCCAAGAACACGGCAGGCACGGAGATCAGCTGGAGCGATGACGACGCCGATCTCAGCGAGATCGGGACGAAACAGGTCATCGGAATGGTGGAAAAAGTTCTGGTCGAGCCGGGGGGAATGATTCTTGATGCGCGTGTCGATACCGGTGCGAATAAAACGTCGCTCGGCGCGGAGAACCTTCAGATCGTGAAAGAGGACGGGCAGGACTGGGCCCTCTTCAGCGTTAAAGGGACCCCCGTGCGCACCAAGGTCGTCAAATACGTGCGGATCAAACAGCACGGTGCGCCGTCACAGCGCCGTCCCGTCGTCAGGATCAAAGTGACCCTGGGCAACGTCACTCAGATCGTTCCGGCAACGCTGACCGACCGGAGCAACTTCAAATATAAAGTCCTTGTCGGTGTCAATTTTCTCAAAGACCATTTTATTGTCGATGTCAGCCGGAAATATGTGAAAGAACCGGTCACGGCGCCATGATCTCGTCACGGTTTCAAATTCTGACGATCGCAATGCTGCTTGCGATGGGCGGTCTGTTCGTTGCATGGTACAAAGTCGTCTACCTCGGCGTACCGGTCACCCCGCACGACAAGCGTTCCGTTTTTACGGTCACCGCCGAGATCGACCTTGAAGGAGAAGGCGGGCCTGCAGCGGTGTCGCTGCGCATGCCGACCGAGCACAAGGGGATGAAGGTCCTTGAACGCGAGGGGGAAGCCGGTGATTTCGGGTTGACGGTCGCATCGCTGGAAAGCGGCAGTTTCCTGCACTGGACGAAGCGCCGCTTTGACGGCCGAAGTAAGCTGTTTTACAAAGTGACGGTGACGCCCGACGCGCTCTACAATCCGAAGGGTGTGGCCGATACGGGATGGGAAAGACCGACCGACTACGATGAGACCCAGTTTTGGGCCGCGTCTGAGCAGGCGGCGGCCGAAGGCATCCTCAATGAAGCCAGGGAACATTCGGCGGATGCCGTTTCGCTGGCGGCCCAGCTCATCGCGATGTTCAATGCCAAAATGCCTTCCGATGCCGTCAAGGCGCTTTCTGCGAAAACAAATGAAACGAGGGTCACACTGATCACGGCACTGCTGGCCCGTGAAAAGATCTCTTACCGTAAAGTGCGCGGGGTTTTGCTCGAAGACGGGCAGAAGAAGCGCCGTGCCGTGACGTATCTCGAAGTGAGAGGGGAGAACGAAAACGCCTTTTTCAGTTTCAAAACGGGCCGGATCTCGCTTCCGAAGCAATTTTTCGTCTGGTACCGGGGGACCAGTGCGATGATGACGTCCAAAGGCATCGCGAGGGCCAAACTCCGTTTCTCCGTAAGCGAATCCAAAGTTTCGGCGTCCATGCTGAGCAAACGCGAAGCGATCCGTCAGGGCAGTGACTTTCTGAACTTCTCGCTCGACACGCTGCCGAGTTCTCAGCAGAATGCTTTTAAGCAGCTGCTGCTCCTGCCGATCGGCGCTCTGGTCGTCGTCATCTTCCGGATCCTCATCGGCGTCAGGACCATGGGAACCTTTATGCCGATCCTGTTCGCCCTGGCCTTCATACAGACGACCCTGGTCAGCGGACTGCTGATGTTTTTCGCCATTCTCTCGAGCGGCCTGATCGTCCGCAGTTATCTTTCAAGACTGCAGCTGCTGCTGGTGGCGCGGATCTCCGCGGTCATTATTGTCGTGATCGGCATCATGTCGGTGATGAGCATTGTCAGCTTCAAGCTGGGCATCGACGAAGTGCTCAAGATCACCTTCTTCCCGATGATCATCCTCTCCTGGACGATCGAACGCATGTCGATACTCTGGGAGGAAGCGGGGGCGAAAGAAGCGCTGACCCAGGGCGGCGGCTCGCTGGTCGTCGCCATCGCGGCTTTTTTCGCCATGGACAACGGTTTCATACGGCACCTGACCTTCACGTTCCCGGAACTGCTGCTGATCGTGCTTTCGCTGGTCATCCTCATCGGCCGCTATACCGGGTACCGCCTGAGTGAGCTCGTGCGCTTCGCGCCGCTGGCAGACCGATGAAGCTGTTCACGTTCGGTGCGCTCAGGCGCAAGGGGATCATCGGGCTTAACTACCGCAATATCGAACTGATCGGCCGTTACAATCCCCGGAGCCGCTATCCGCTGGTCGATAACAAACTGATGACCAAATCGCTTGCGGCGGAGTGGGGCGTCCCGGTGACGGAACTCTATGCGACGATCGAGCAGCAGTCCCAGTTGCAGCAGCTGCATGCGATCCTCGCCCCTTACAAGAGCTTTGTCATCAAACCCGACCACGGCAGCGGCGGCAAAGGGATCATCGTCATTACCCACCGCGAAGAGGACACGTTTATCAAAGCGAGCGGCGAAGCGCTTACACTGCAGGATCTGCGCAAGCATCTCTCCAACATTCTCAGCGGCCTCTATTCGCTCGGCGGACGTTACGATACGGCCGTCATCGAAAAGGTGGTGGCATTCGACCCCATGTTCTTCAATTACAGCTTCGAGGGCGTTCCCGATATCCGCATCATCGTCTACCGCGGCTATCCGGTGATGGCGATGATGCGCTGTCCAACGCGCGAAAGTGACGGAAAAGCGAACCTGCACCAGGGAGCCGTCGGCGTCGGCATCGATCTTAAAACCGGCCGGGCGCTCTCCGCCGTCATCCATAACCGTCCCGTGACGCATCATCCCGATACGCATCACGATTTTTCGCATCTGATGGTGCCGGAGTGGGGACGGCTGCTGACGATGGCCGCTTCGTGCTATGAGATGACCGGGCTCGGGTACCTGGGGGCGGACATCGTTTTCGACAAAAACGAGGGGGCGCTGCTGCTCGAACTCAATGCGCGCCCCGGCCTGGCGATCCAGATCGCCAACGGCAAAGGCCTGCGTGGCCGGCTTGACGCCGTCGACGCGCAGAAACAGGCCCGTTCGGCCAAAGATCGGGTTTTATTCAGTATGTACAAGCTGCAGTGACCGTATCGGACCGTTGGCGGCTCAGATCAGTGGTGGCTCCTGTATGACCGCAGGCATGGCTTCGCCGATCGCCGCTTCGTCCAGCGCTTCGATCGCCTCAAGGTGCGAAATGGCATGCTCTTTCTCCCGGGAGGCAATGTGAAAGATCGCATCGCCTTCGTATACCAGCGGCGTTTCCAGTCTGCCGATGACGATGCCGTCAAACTCTGCTCTGACTTCGGAAGCCTCCTGCTGAAGCGGGACATCGATCTGCGCCAGAAGCTCTCCCGCCTTGACGTAGCTTCCAAGGGTCTTGAACGTGCGCATCAGCCCGCTCTGGGGCGAACGCATCCATTTGCTGCTGCTGACGGTGACGGTGGGGATGATCTTCGGTCGGTATTTGGATTTGGGCAGCATGCCCAGATGCCGCATTACGTGGACGATCCCTTTGAGTCCAGTCCGGATGGAGAGTTCGTCGTAGCGCAGCGCTTCTCCGCCCTCGTAGAGCAGGATGGGGGTCCCCATTTCGACGGCGGCTTCGCGCAAAGAGCCGTCGCGCAGCGCCGAGTGCATCAGCACGGGGGCGCGGAACGCCTCGGCCATGGCCAGGGTCGTTTCGTCTTCGAGATTGGCACGGACCTGCGGGAAGTTCGAACGGTGGACGGCACCGGTATGCAGGTCGATGCCCGCATCGCACTTGGCGACGATCTCGTCCATAAAGGTTTTGGCGACCCGCGACGCCAGGCTGCCTTTCTGCATGCCGGGGAATGAACGGTTGAGGTCACGCCGGTCGGGAAGGTAGCGCGAATGCTGGATGAGGCCGTAGGGATTGACGACGGGAACGGCGATAAGCGTGCCGCGCAGTTTCTCCAGCTGCGTCAGCTGCAGCAGCCGACGGATGATCTCAATGCCGTTGAGTTCGTCCCCGTGCACGGTGGCGCTGACGAAAATTGTCGGGCCTTTGTGTTTTCCCCGGACGACCTGGACCGGCATGTCGATGCGTTTTTCGGAATAGAGCGGGGGCAGAGAGATCGGAATGACTTTCCGTTCCCCCCTTGCGACAGTGACACCTGCGATTTCAAACGGCGGCATGGGGCACTCCTACATCGGGGATCGGCGCGATTTTTTCCCG
>JARROU010000097.1:0-4856 GCA_037383585.1 Campylobacterales bacterium
TCGATGTATTGAAGACGATCTCTCCGACCGCCGTCGTTTCCGCACCGAAACTTTTTGCTTCGATAAAGGTGCCGTTTTCAAGATAAATCCATGCTGTTTTCATGCAAGTCCCCGTCGGTTCAGCTCTTCACGGTAGAGTTTTTCATACCGCAGTTCATACTCATCCGTCCCCGGGATGAGCTGTTTTTGGAAGCTTTTCATCTTCTCGTTCACCGCGCGCTCGATTTCTTCGTTATCGGCGATGAAGGCCGTCATCGCATCATAAATGATGTTTTTGAGCCGGTTCTCACTGACGTCGTAGTTGACGAGGTCCTCTTCGTAAATCGCGTCGAGGACCTGGTGTGCCAGATCGGAAAAGCGTTCTTCGTAGGAGAGGATCACTCCGTACTCCGGTGCCAGCTTCTTTTTAATCATAAAAAAGAGCTGGCGGTCATCGGCCTGGTAGAAATCGATCTCGTCTTCGTTTTCGTTGACGATCTCTTTTACGCGTGCTTCGAGGGCGGCTTCTTTCTTTACGCTCTCTTCAAGCACTTTCTGCGCTTCGGCAACGATCGGCTCCATACCCTGCGTCATGGTCACCAGTCCGCTGCGGGCCAGATCGACGGCGATCCGGTTGGCGATATGCGGTATCTGCGAGAGTGTCACTTTCATAACCAATGCCCTTGCGGACGCCGCCGCATTGTCACGACACGCGTCCAGATTTTTTTGATATTCTACCGTGCCTTTGATTACAGGGAGGTTAGAAACGTTCCGTAATACGGCAGTAACCCTGTGTTTACCATGCAGTACTAATATTGTACAAGTATGTTATATGCATACAATTACAACTACGATGCAAAGGAGCACAAAATGATCTACAGTCACAAGACAGATAACCGCAAACGCAATCTCAGCCATGAAGAGATAACCAAGCTCAGAAAACTGCAGCAGACAAAACCGACGTCCTGGATGATCGACAAAGCCGCTGCCGTCAGCTAAGCCCAAACGCGAATCCTGCCCGTTTGGGGACCATCATACACGCTTTCCTTTAGCCAGAACAACCTCCCGTAATTTCTCATCCCCATTTATGCTGTGCTGCGATAAAATAAGCAGCAAAAAAAGCAGATCATGTCCGTAAAACACGCTATCCTGGAAACCATCAAGACCCGCCCGCTCATCATCGACGGCGCTATGGGTACGCAGCTGCAGCAGCGGCACGACCAGATCCCCGAAAGCGCCTGGGAAGGCAATGAGGGGTGCAACGAACTGCTCAACGTCACGGCCCCCGACGTCATGCGCGAGATCTTCCACGCCTATCTCAACGCCGGCGCCGACCTGATCACGACCAACACCTTCGGGGCGTTCAGCTGGGTCCTGGACGAATACGGGATCGGGCACCGTGCCTATGAACTTTCCAAAGCCGGTGCCGAGCGGGTCAAGGAGATGTGCGACCGGTTCAGCACCCCCGAACATCCGCGTTACGTGCTCGGTTCCATCGGCCCCGGGACCAAACTCCCCTCGCTGGGCCACATCCATTACGACGAGATGCTTGAAGGCTATACGGAGTGCGCCCAGGGACTGATCGACGGCGGCTGCGACGTCTTTTTGCTCGAGACCTGCCAGGATCCCCTGCAGATCAAGGCCGCCCTGCATGCCTGCGAAGCGGCCAATGCATCGCGCGGCACCGAGGTGCCCGTCATGGTCTCCGGGACCATTGAGCTCGCCGGAACGATGCTCATCGGCACCGACGCGCAGACCCTGGCCGTCATTATGGAGCCCTTTGACATCCTCTCGCTCGGTTTCAACTGCGGCACCGGCCCCGAACAGTACACCAAGCACGTCAAAGCGCTCAGCGAGGTGTGGGACAAGCCCATCTCGATTCATGCCAATGCCGGCCTGCCTCAGAACCGCGGCGGTTACACCTATTACCCGATGGGGCCCGATGAATTCGCGGACCGGCAGGAGTCCTTCTTGGAATTCGACGGCGTCAGCTTCCTCGGCGGCTGCTGCGGGACGACGCCCCAGCACATCAAAGCGCTTTGCGACCGCGTGCACAGCATCACGCCGAAAGCCCCTTCCGGCTCCCAGCCCACCGCGCTTGCGTCGCTGTTCAACAGCGTGCCTCTGATGCAGGAACCCGCCCCGCTGCTGGTGGGCGAACGCTCCAACGCCACCGGTTCCAAAGCCTTCCGCGAACTGCTGCTGGACGAGGATTACGAGGGCACGCTCAGCGTCGGCCAGCAGCAGGTCCGCGCCGGGGCCCACGTCCTCGACGTCTCCGTCGGGTTCGCCGGACGCGACGAGACCAAGGACATGAACGCCGTCATGGGACTGTACGCGCAGAAAATCCCGCTGCCGCTGATGCCCGACTCGACGCAGACCCCGGCGCTCGAGGCCGCACTCAAGCTCATCGGCGGCAAGCCGATCATCAACTCCGTCAACCTCGAAGACGGGATCGACAAGTTCGACGTCGTCTGTTCCCTGGCGAAAAAATACGGTGCGGCGCTCGTCTGTCTGACGATCGACGAGCAGGGGATGGCCAAAACGGTCGAACGCAAACTCGAAGTCGCCGAGCGCATCTACACCCTTGCCACGGAAAAGCACGGCCTGAACCCCGAAGACCTCGTCTTCGACGTCCTGACCTTCACGGTCGGCAGCGGGGACGAAGAGTACCGCGACGCCGCCGTGCAGACCATCGAGGCGATCCGGGAACTGCGACGCCGCCATCCCGAAGTCGGTGCCATCCTCGGACTCTCGAACATCTCGTTCGGCCTGGACAAGGACGCCCGCCCCTACCTCAACTCCGTCTTCCTGCACCACTGCATCGAGGCGGGGCTCACCTCCGTCATCATCAACGTCAAACACATCATCCCGATGGCAAAGATCAGTGATGAAGCGTGTGAAAACCTTCTTTTCGACCGTAAACCGGAAGGACAGGCGCTTTTCGATTTCATCGACCATTTCGGCAATAAAGAGGCGGTCGACAGTGCGGCCGAAGACGAAGCCTACAATGCCCTCTCCAGCGAAGAGAAAATCGCCAAACTGCTGCTCGACGGCGACAAGGAACGCATGATCCCGCTCGTCGAGGAGGCGCGCCGCGAGATCGCCCCCGAGAAGATCGTCAACGAAATCCTGATCGACGCGATGAAAGTCGTCGGCGAACTGTTCGGTTCGGGGCAGATGCAGCTGCCGTTCGTCCTGCAAAGCGCGGAAACGATGAAGGCCGCCGTCGACCACCTCAACCCCTATCTTCCGAAAGTCGACAAAGCCGTCGATACGACCCTCATCCTCGGGACGGTCAAGGGGGATGTGCATGACGTCGGAAAGAACCTGGTCGATATCATCCTCTCCAATAACGGCTACAAGGTCGTAAACCTCGGCATCAAAGTCGAACTGGACAACTTTGTCAAAACCCTCGAAGAAAGCGGCGCCCAGGCCATCGGAATGAGCGGTCTGCTTGTCAAGTCGACGCAGGTCATGAAAGAGAATCTAGAGGCGCTTAAAGCCGCAGGCGTGACGGTACCCGTTCTGCTCGGCGGTGCGGCGCTGACCCGCAGCTTTATCGAGGATTTCTGCCGCCCGAACTACGACGGACCGATCTTCTACTGCAAAGATGCCTTTGACGGCGTCACGGCCATGAGCCGTATCGAGGCGGGCAATTTCGACACCAACCTGCATCCGGATGCACCTGAAGTGGCGGAGGCTGCCACACAGAAGGCGGTGGAGATCCCACCGTTTCATGAACTGAAAATGCCTGCGCGGGACACACGCATCCCGACCCCGCCGTTCTGGGGACGCCGTGAACAGAAACTCACCGAACCCCCGAAGTCGAGGGCCTTCGAGTGGATCAACCACACGATCCTCTTCAAACAGCGGTGGGGGTACAGTTCAAAGGGAATGGACAAAGCCGCCTACCAGAAACAGCTTGACGAGGTCGTATGGCCCGCCTACGAAAAACTAAAAGCGCTCTTTTTGGACGAGGGCCTCTTTGATCCGACCATCCTCTACGGCTACTGGCCGGTGCGTTCCGATGACAACACGCTACTCGTCTTTCCGGAAAATGAGGGGTGGAACAGCGATTCGGAGGTGAATCGCGAACCGCTGGAACACATTGTCGGCAATGCGGAAGCTGCCATGACTTTCCCCCGACAGCGCAAGCAGCCGCACCGGGCGCTGAGCGACTTCTTCCACAATGACCGTCATGACGTCGTAGCACTCACCTGTGTCAGTGCGGGAAGCAAACTGAGCGATTATGAACGCGAACTCTATGATGCCGGGAAATACAATGAGTACTACCAGGTGCACGGCCTGGGCGTCGAGCTGGCCGAAGCGCTGGCCGAGATCGCCCACAAACAGATCCGCCTCGATCTCAATATCGCCGAGGACGAGGGTCCGACCCTCTCCGATGTTCGCATGAACCGCTATCAGGGATCACGGTACAGTTTCGGCTATCCGGCCTGCCCCGACCTGGAACTCAACCGGCCACTGTTTGACCTGCTGAAACCTGAGGAGTTCGGGATCGAATTATCGGAAACCTATCAAATTCACCCCGAACAGTCGACGTCGGCGATCGTCGTCTACCACCCGGAAGCGACTTATTACAACATATAGGAAAGTCTTCTATTTGGCTATTTTACTTGACTGAAAAGATGCCGGGGGCATCTTTAAATCGAAGATCTTCCCTGATCTAGCCTCTTCCAACGACCTCGGCCGTTGCCGACGATCGTCCGAAAACACATAGACGTATCGTTTTTACTTCAGTGTCAGGATGTAGCCGTATTTGAAAGGTTTGATGGTGTATTCCGCAGGCCGTTTGAGCTCGATGACCGCGCGGTAGTACTTTTCATGTGTGCCAAGGCGGATCTCCTTGAACGGAG
>JARROU010000098.1:0-4846 GCA_037383585.1 Campylobacterales bacterium
TCCTCCCCGGAAGCAGCGCGCTCAGCCTCATCCGTATCTGTATGCTCTGCATCGTACAAACCCGCTTTTACGAAATGCCCCTGCCATAGATACATCATCAGCGCAGCGTTCACCAGCAGCAGCAGTACCAGCCCCGCCTGTGCAAGCCGATGGGTTTCCATCCGGACATCCGGGAAAGAAACCCCCTGCGCCATCAAACGTGTCACATCGCCGCCGTCGACAAGGATACTGCCGTCTTTTTGCACCCGGTAATCCGCATCAGATGCTTCAAGCCGCTCCATGATTTGCGCCGTACCCGCCGGATCGTCAATGGAAGCGATCACCACATCCACGTGCGAGAAAGAGCGGTACAGCATGCCCAAAAGCAGACAAAAAAGCGCCGTCAGAAGAACGAAGAATGCAAGGAATCTGTTGAGGGAACGGGATGAAAAACGTGCTGCGATCTCCATCCCGCCCGCTCCATTCAGACCAGTTCGGCGGCCAGGGCGAAGAAGCGGTCGTTCTCTTCGGGTTTGCCGACCGTAACCCGGATCGCGTTTAATCCGTAGCCGGTCAGATCGCGGACGATCATCCCCTGTCGAAGCAGCTTGTCCGCCACCTCCTTTGAACGTATTCCTTCATTAAAACAGAGCGTGACAAAATTGGTATAGCTTTCGATCGCCCGGATCCCGTGCGCCTCGGCAAACGCTTCGTATCGAGCCATTTCCTCGAAGTTCTTCGCGATGGACTCCTGTACGAATGCGTCATCCTCCAGCGCAACGGAGGCGGCTTCGAGCGAAAGCGTCGTGATATTGAACGGCGGCCGCAGCTTGTAGAGCGCGGTGATGATATCGCGCTGTGCGATCCCGTATCCCACACGCATGCCGCCAAGGCCGTACGCTTTCGAGAAGGTCCCCAGATAAAGCACGTTCTCAAAGACGTCGATCAGCTCCTTGGGCATCAACGCTTTGCTGGGGTCTTTATAGTGCGTATACTCCATGTAGGCGCCGTCGACGATCACCAGCGTCTCCTTGTCAATCTTGGCAATGAACTCCTTGACCGCGTCCGCATCAATGCTTTCGCCGGTCGGGTTGTTCGGGGTGCACAGGAAGATGATGGAGGGTTTGTGTTCGCGGTAAAGTGCATAGAACTCATCAAGGTTGTGCTCGCGCGAAGCGGTGCGGATCACTTCTGCACCGACATGATGCGCATAGATCTCGTACATTGCAAAGGTGATGCTGTTGATCAGGATCTTGCTTCCCGGGCCGGCCTTCGCGTGCACGGCGAATTCGATGACCTGGTCCGAACCGGCCCCGATGACGACCTCGTGCGGATCGACGTCAAAACGCTTTGAGAGCCCCGCCTTAAGTTTGTGCATGGAGTCGTCCGGATAGAGGGCCATCTTGTTCACAATCGAACCGACCGCCTCCTGGACTTTGGGTGAACAGCCGTACGGATTTTCGTTACTGGCCAGCTTGATAATGTCTTTGGGCTCGATCCCGAATTCGCGCACGACCAGCTCGATCGGCTTGCCCGCCTCATACACCTTGATCGCATCAAGCGTTTGGTTGAATGTCATATATCCCCTTTTACATAGCTGCCGAGCCAGGCGATCTCGTCGCGGTGCTTGGCAATCACTTTCTGGATGTTTTCGTCGTCGATATGGCCGTAAAAGTCTATGAAGAACCAGTATCCGAAACCATCGTCGCTCTGGGCGGGACGGCTTTCGATCTTGCTCAGATTGATCTGCGCGTCATCGAAGTCCTGCAGAAAATGCACGAGCGTCCCCGCTTCGGTCGCATTTTTCAAACGGGCGAGGATCGACGTTTTGTCCTGCCCGCTCACCCCATTTTTAAAGTCGCTGAGGATGATAAAGCGGGTTGTATTGTCTGTGATGTCCTCGATGTTCTCGAACATCGTCGGCACGCCGTAGAGTTTTGCGGCAATGTGGCTGCAGATGGCGGCGGCTTCCGGGTCTTTGGAAGCCAGAATGGCGGCCTTTGCCGTGGATTCGACCGGGATCTGTTCCACGTCATGCAGCCCGTGCTCGTTCAGGAAGGCACGGCACTGTCCGAAGCCTTTGTCCTTGGAGTAGATGCGTTTCACATCATCCATGTGCGCCGCCTTGGTCGCAAAAGCCATGTGGATCGGCATGTAGAGCTCGGCAACGATTTTCATCGGACTGATCGCCAGCAGATCTAGGGTCTCGCCGACGACCCCGTCCTGGCGGCTCTCGATCGGGACGACCCCGAACTTCGCCCGGCCGCTCTCCAGCGCTTTGAACACCCCGCTGATCGTGCTCATCGGCAGGTATTCGCTCATCGCGCCGAACCGGCTCTCCGCCGCCTGATGCGTAAACGTGCCTTCGGGCCCGAGGTAGGCGATGCGCTCCGGCAGCTCCAGGTTGCGCGCTACCGCAAAGATCTCAAGAAAGATCGCCTCGATCGCTCCGGCGTTCAGCAGACCGTTCTGCTCTTTGTTGAGCCCTTCAAGCCGCTGCAGAATCGCCTTTTCACGCTCGGGCCGGTAAATCGGCGCACCGCTTTCGTTCTTGATCTCTCCGACGCGTTCGACGACTTGCATGCGCTCGTTGATCAGCGCAAGCAGCTCCGTGTCGATGGCATCAATGGCGTCCCGGCAATCCTCAAGGGTTGCCAGACTTTTTGTCGTTTCGCTTTTCACAATTCACTCTTTGCCGGCGGAATCTCTTTGATGTCATTATACACCACGACCCCCGTTTCTTCGCTTCGCAGCCGTGTCACAATCGTATCATTCGGCCGGACTTTTCCACTGAGGACCAGCGCCGTCTGCATGCCCATCGCCGCGGCGCCCGTCAAATCTCCGGCATAGTCGTCGCTGATCATCGTCACGGCCTTAAACGGCGTCCCCGGCCGCTGCAGTTGCAGGCGGCGCAGCGCTTCGCCGTAAAACGCATCAGAGGGCTTGCCCACGACGGTAAAGGGGACGGAGGCGGCATAGGAGAGCAGCCGGACAACCGCACCGGCCCCGGGATAGCGTTTGCCGTGCTTGGCATAAAGCGTCGTATCGTGCATGCCGATCAGGCGCGCCCCGTCCATGAGAAAACCGATCATCCGGGCGAAATCTTCCGAATCGTAATCGGCACGGACCGACACAAGCACCGTCTCGGGCGATCCATAATCGAGCGTATAGCCAAGCGCTTCGACCTGGGAGAGGAATTCGCCGCTTCCGTAGGCGGCGACTTTCCCTTTGGGCACCCGCTGCTCCAGCAGCATCAATGCATCGAGATAGTGCGCCTCAGAGATCGGGAAGCCGATGCTTTGCAGGTAGGAAAGAAAGTCGCGGCTGGAACGTTTTGTATTGTTGGTGACGACAAGGTAGGGAACCGCCTCACGGTTGAGGCGTTCAATAAATGCCGCGGCCCCCGGTATGGGATTCTGGGCTGTGTCGTCGATCAGCGTCCCCTGAACGTCGATGAAGTACATGGCGGATCAGTCGAGGTATTTCAGCTCCGGCGCGACCAGGTCCTCGAAGGTTTCCCGATCACGGATCAGACGGTCCTTGCCCGCTTCGACCGCCACTTCCGCCGCACGCCCGCGGGTGTTGTAGTTGCTGCCCATGCCGAAACCGTAGGCACCGGCGCTGTGCACGACCAGCAGCTCGTTGTGCGCCATCGGCGGCAGCGGGTAGTCCTTGGCGAGGAAGTCACCGCTTTCGCAGACCGGTCCGACGATGTCCGCCGGCGTCGCCTCCCCTTCATGCGCATCGGCCGGAGCGATATAGTGGTAGGCATTGTAAAGGCTCGGGCGGATCAGATCGTTCATCGCCCCATCGACAACAACGAAGCGCTTCGCGCCGTTTTGTTTCTCATAGAGCACTTTCGTCAGAAAATAGCCGGCATTGGCCGTCAGGAAACGTCCCGGTTCGCAGACGACGGTGATGTCCATGCCCGTCAGGGTGGAGAGGACCGCCTGGGCGTAATCGTACGGTTCGATCGTCGTTTCGTCCTTGTAGCGGATGCCCAGTCCCCCGCCGACGTCGAAGAACTTCAGTTCAATCCCGATGGCCGCCTTCAGCGAACGGACAAGGTCGGCGACGATTTCGCTCGCCTCGCGGATCGGGTCCAGCTCGGTCAGCTGGCTGCCGATATGAAAATGGATCCCGACGGGGTCAAGCCACTCCGAAGCGTTGGCGCGGATGTACATGCGTTTGGCCGTATCGATCTCAACGCCGAATTTGTTGTCGTGCAGGCCGGTCGAGATGTACGGATGGGTCTTGGGGTCGATGTTCGGGTTGACCCGAATGCTGATGCGTGCGACGATGCCGAGTTCCTTCGCGATCATCTCGACGCGCCCCAGCTCCGCTTCGCTCTCGACGTTGATGTAGAGGATATCGCGCTCGATCGCCTCTTTGATTTCGTCGTCGCGTTTGCCGACCCCACTGAAGATCACCTTGTATTTCGGTACGCCCGCCATCATCGCACGGCGGACTTCGCCGATGGAGACGCAGTCTGCGCCCGCCCCCAGTTCGGCGAACTGTTTGACGACACTGAGGTTGGAATTGGCCTTGACGGCATAGGAGATCAGGGATTTCCGGCCGCGGAACGCCTCTTTGAGCTTTTCATACTGCGCGCGCATCGCGTCAAAATCATACACGTACAGCGGCGTGCCGTACGTTTTGGCCAGGGCATTAAAATCCATGGACATGCTTCCTTCTGTCAGGGCACCGGGAACCGACGGTTATGCGGTAAGTGCCCCGGAAAATTCTTGCGCGAATGATACCGAAAAAGGGATAAAGAGCGGCTCTTTTAGATGATGGGGGTAATGGGTAGATGGGTACGGCCTTCGGCCTCATGGGTGGATGGGAAAGCCGGCCACATCAACACATC
>JARROU010000099.1:0-4823 GCA_037383585.1 Campylobacterales bacterium
GAAATGGGACCCGTAAAGCCCGTTTCAGGCGAATGGCAGGCTGCGCAGGCCTGATTCGAGTTTTTTGAGAGGTTCTGGTCGAAGAAGATCGACTTGCCCAGCTCCTCCATCGGAGTCAGTGGATCGGCCATGACCGCCGCCGCACTCAATCCCAATACCGTCATACATGTGACGAGACCTTTTGTATGCATAACGCACCTCCTTCTGGTTCGCTGCTTTCACTCTTGAAGCAACCGTCCCGTCTAAGGGGGAGCGTCTCAATCGGTTTCGTTGTTGTGCGCCCAAATTTGCGCCGTTTGATGGAGAGCCGTGAGCCGCCCGTAATCGCTTCTCCTTTTCCCTTTACCTAAGGGCTTGTTATCATGATAGATCAAACGGCATTAGAGAGAAGCGGCCCTCTTTTACTAGTATTTTGTTTCAAACTGTTTTTAAATCATATATTTTTCCATCAAAAATAGGCTGGACGTCACGGCAGCAGATCGTCCAGATCCGCATCGGGAAGGTAGCGCCGGTAGATCGTCTCGAACGTCCCCTCTTTTTTGAGATCGTCCAGCGCGGCCTGCCCGGCGCGTACCGTTTCCATCGGCGTCCCTTTCGAAAGGGCGATGTAAAAGTAGGTCCGGCTGACCGTATTGACGGGTTCGAGGTCCGCCATGCTGTAGCCGGCGTTTTTCACGATCTCGGGGACGGTGAGGTCGGTGAAGATGGAGAGCTGTACCTCGCCGTTCATCAGCTGCCGGACGTTATCCTCGGGATCGCTGGAACTGACGAGGTTCGTAAATCCCTCGCGCTTGAGACGCTGTTCGGTGAACCAGTCCGTCGTCGTGGCGATGGCCCCGACGCGCTTGGCTTCCTCCAGAGAGTTTATGCGGATCCCCGATCCCTTTTTGGCATAGAGGACGGCGTCGTTTTTCCCGACGGGCCCGACCCAGTGGAACAGCGCTTCGCGCTCCGGAGTGCGTTCGGCACTGAAAAGGATGACGTTGGGATGCAGCAGCGCCGTATTGTAGGCATTTTTCCAGGAGGTCAGCCGGATATTGTCCGGGACGTGGAGGCGCGACGCGATCTCCCGGACCATGTCGGTGACAAAACCGGAAGGTTGCCCGTTTTTCAGATAGGTGATGGGCGGATACTCTTCGGTCATCATCTGATAGATGCCCGGCGGCGTCTGGCCCGGAAACCATTCGGCGTAAATGGCGTTGAAGCTGCCGTCGCGTTTCATGGCATCGAGCTCCGCCTGCCAGCGTGCCACGAGATCGGGCGGCGTCGCTTTGGAAAAGGCGATGTAGGCGAAATCGCTCGAAACGGTAAAAACGCTTTGAACGTCTTTCATGTCCGCCCCGACATTACGCAGTACGTCCGCAATGGTCATTTTCGAACTGAAAAAGAGATCCGCTTTGCCCTGGAGCAGTGCCCGGGCCGCGCTCTCCTCATCCGGATGACTCTGCAGGTTCTCAAAGCCCTCTTTTTTGAGCATCTGCTCGGTGGCGTAGTCCCTGATCGTCGCGATCGTGCCGACTTTTTTAGCCTCTTCGAGCGTTTTTACCGTGATCTCGGAGCCTTTGCGGGCATACAGATCGACTTCCATCGCCGTCACGGGGCCGACCCACTGAAACCGCCCCTTGCGTTCTTTGGTCATGACGGTAGCGAACAGTGCCGTATCCGGTCGCTCGAGAGCTCTTTTGTAGGCCTCATCCCAGGGCAGGATTCGGATCCTTCCACGGGTACCGGTCCGGCTCTGGAGTGTGCGGACGACTTCCGCCGCCTGGCCCGTGATTCTTCCGTCTTCCGTAAAGTTGAGCGGGGCGCGTTCTTCTGTCAGCAGTGTCACATACGTAAACGCACTGCTCCCGCTCCGCGGCCCGGCTGCGCATCCGGCTATCAGCAGGGCCATAGCGATAAAAATCCAAAAAACCGTTGTATGCCGCTTCATCTTGTCTCCCTTTAGATGGTATCGAACGTCTTGAGTTCGCGGACGATCCGGTTGATCTGTGCCTGCAGGTACGGCGGCAACAGCGGGATGCGCAGGTCCAGAAAGCCTTCGATGATGAGCGAGCGCGCCCGCTCCTCCTCGATGCCCGATGCCATAAGGTAGGAAAGCTCCTCTTTTGAGATCATCCCGACGCTCGCTTCGTGGGAGAGCTCCAGGTGCGGGTCTTCGCCGCGCAGTTCCGGGATGGCGTGAATGAATCCCTCATCGCCGAGCAGCAGGCCGTTGCAGGCCATGCTTCCCTTGCCGCCGGCCTTCCGGCCGACGATGCGGCCGCGGGTCACCACCTCGCCCCCGTCGCAGACGGCCCGGCTGACGATCTGCGCGGTCGCGCCTTCTCCTTCGAGCAGTGCGGTCGAGCCGACGTCGAACTGCGAATGCTTTCGCGCGTAGATGACGGAATAGAATTCGCCGAGTCCGCCCGCCTCGATCCGGGCGACCGGGTCCATCTGCAGGGTCTTGACGCTCGAAAGCGCGACGTAGCTGGAGACGAAGCGGGCGTTTTTTGCCACATGCGCCGCGCTGTGGGGATAGACCTCGACCTTGTCGCCCCAGCTGTGTACCATCGTGCTCGTCACCAGGGCGCCCTCTTTGATGAAATACTCCGTGACGCCGAGATGCCGGCCCGACTCGATGTGGGCGTTGATCGCGCAGCCGCTGATCAGATGCAGCTCCGCGTTCTCTTCGGCGATGACGATGTTGTGGGTGTGCTGCGAAAATCCGGTACTGTTGATCAGGTAGCAGGTCTGCACCGGCATCATCACCTTCTCACCGGCCTTGACGCGGATGAAATAGCCCAAAGGCTCATCGACCGAGGCGACCTCGCGGACACGGTCATCCGCATCGGGGTCCACCAGGGAAAAACTGAGCTCGCGGAGCCACGCATACTTCTCTAATGCCTTGGAGATGGGCAGCATCTCGATCCCCTCCGTGGCCGAATGGGCATCGAGGATCTCCCGGTCGGAAGCTAGAAAGGAAGCCGATCGGTCATCGCCCTCACCATAGGCGACGCTTTTAAGCGCCTCGCGAGCTCCCGCGTCCAGTGTGTCGCGTTCCATGTCTCCTCCTTCCGGCCCTCCAGGTAGTCGACGCACCCCCGGAAGCCCTTTGATTTTATATTGGTCATGATCGTTTCGGGGTCCCCCGTGTAGGCGATCCGCCCGTCGATGAAAACGTGCCCCACGTCCGCCGCTATCGTGTTGAGTATATGCCCGGTATGGGTGATGATGAGGGCCGACTTTTTCCGTCCCACGCCCGGCAGGGAGCGGTGCAGCATCTTGTTGACGGCGCGCGAGATCACGGCAATGTTCTCGATGTCCACGCCCGACTCCGGTTCATCGATCAGGAGCAGGTCGGGGTTCTGTGCATAGAGCTTGAGAATCTCCGCGCGTTTGAGCTCCCCGCCCGAAAAGCCAACGTTGAGGTCGCGGAGGAGAAACGCCTCCATGTCCAACTCGCCGATCTCTTTTTCGATATCGACGCTGCGGTTGACGGCGGCGAGGAAGGCTCCCAGCGTGACCCCGCTGATGGCCGGCGGATGCTGGAAGGACATGCCGACGCCGAGCTGCGCGATCTCGTCGGTCGTCATCCCCGAAAGCGCCTTGCCCATCAGCGTCACGCTGCCCTGCGTGATCTTGTAGCCCGGCAGCGCCATAATGGCCGAGAGCAGCGTCGATTTCCCCGAGCCGTTGGGGCCGAACAGGACATGCACCTCCCCTTTCTCGATCGAGAGGTCGGTTCCCTTGATGACCGTTTTCCCCTCCGCACTGACATGGAGGTTCTCCACTTTCAGAATATTGTCGGACATCGCACCATCCTTCGCACCCGCTTTGTGATGAGGTACTAACATCCATTATACCCTAGCCGATCTCCCCTGCCCGAGATTCCCGTATAAAAATTGCATAACAAATTTCTATGGAACAGCTTTACTGCGTACACTGCAAAAAAACCTACCGCGTCGATACGGAAGCGATCCGTCTGATGCAGCACAGCGGTAAAAAGATCGTAAAGGACGCACAAGCGTACCGTTTCGAAGAGGGGTGTTTCTTCAAAACACTCGCCGCGCTGAAGCGGCAGCAGCCCCGGCGATAGCATTTTTTTCAGGCCTCACAATTATTTAACGATTTCCGGCTATACTAGGGAACATTCAAAGGAGTAGCATATGGCTTACCATCCATTTATTTCAATCGCAGCGGCACTGCTCCTGGGCAGTTCGCTGGCCTATGCCGCACCGGATCGCGGTGACAAAAGAGAGGACAGAGGCGCCTCGAACCAGGACCGTTCTTTCCAGCAGGACCGAGGGATGCAACGGGATCGAAGCGAGCGCATCAACCGCGGCGAGATCCGCCGCAATGAAGTCCGCCAGGAGCACCGAGATACCGTCAAGCGCGGTGAAATCCGCCGCGACGAGGTCCGGCGCGACCGAAGCGACACCGTCAGAAAAGGCGAAATCCGTCAATCCGAACCGCGGAAGTACACGCCCCACCCGGTCAAACCGCTTCCGCCACGCACCGCGCCAAAACCGTCCGAACGGCGGAGCATAGCACCGGACAAACGTCAGCCTCTCCCGGGCAATTTCGTGCGCATCGACCGCCACCGGCACTATTACCGGCCGCCGGGAGCGAGACCGATCCGCCACTACCAGCGTCCGGGCTACGTCGTACGCCGGCTGCCGCGCCTGGCCGTCACGCTGAGCCTGGGCGGACTTTTCTTTTACTATGCCGACGGCCTCTACTACCGCCATCACAACGGCACCTACATCGTGACCGTTCCGCCGGTCGGGCTTATCGTCAACCGCCTGCCCGTGGGCTATACGGTCTTCGTTCGCGGCGGC
>JARROU010000100.1:0-4797 GCA_037383585.1 Campylobacterales bacterium
CGATTTTCATCTGTAACAAACACATGCTGGCTCCTTTTCAGTCTGTATTGCAATTTTTGTTCACGGTTCTACAATCCCTGACATGCAACATGGCCGGGGCGGCGGAACATTAGAGCAAATCCTGCGACATTATTGTCTGTGCACGACGCCAAAAAAGTCCGTTGTTTCGTCGGGTACGATCGCCGAGAAACTGTTTATAAGATGGAAACGAAACATTTCGGGGAGTGTGCGATCCGTTTTCACGGATGATCCGCGCCGGGCCGAAGAAGGAGACCCGAGGTATCAAGGTTGATTTCACGCGCTCGGTTAAAAGGAGTGCTAGAGGGAGAAGGCGTAAATGTTTTCGAATTTGACGTTGCTGCCGCCTTTGCTCATGTGCACAAAGGTCTGTTTTTGCTGAAAGTGGTACTTCTCGTAAAGTTCCACGACCGGTTTGACGCCGAGGGGAATGTCGGCGACGACTTTTTTGAGCCCCCTGAAATAGAGGACCCCTTTCATCATCTTCTCCGCTTCGTCTTCATGCCCTTCACGGACCTGCCATGGGCCCAGATAGACATGACGGGCATTGACGACGCTGGAGTGCTGAAACCCGTTGGGCAGCGTAAATTTCAGTGAGCTTGTACGCTCCATCTCGTCCATAAGGAACTCAAGACGGTTTTCATGAAACGTCTCACGGTCAATCGCGGCGATGGCGGATTCGAAATTGCCGCCGTCGAGCTCTTTGGCATGGGCGTTTGTAAAGTTGAACGGCGGTACCTTGCCGACGTTGACAAAACGGCCCACTTCCATATTCTGCTCAAACCCGTGTTCTTCGAAAAATGGGACCAGCGCCGGGTTGGCATGGAGATAGATTTTGTCGAAATCGTTCTCCAGGACGTCCAGCAGCGTTTTGAACAGCCGCCGGCCGATTCCCTGACGCTGGTATTCGGGACGGACCATGAAATATTTCATCTGCGCCGTTTCCGAAAAGCCGATGGACATGATCGCACCGACGAGCTTTCCATCGTCATAGGCGCCGTAACACAGATGCGGCGAATGCATCATCATCAGTTTGATGTGATAGCCGTCCGCCATCCATCCGACGGTTTCGGCGATCTTGACCAGTTCGCTGACGTCGGCAAATTTCAGCCACCCTATGAACATAGGCTCTGCCTATAGAGGGATACGAGCTCCGAGTCGTCCAGGACCTTCTTGCGCGAGGTCACGATCTGGCGGATCGTCGGCAGCAAAGAACTGAGTGCCGTTTTTTCGGCACTGATGCCAAGCTGCTTGAGGTGGTACATCACGGTACCGGTCCCCGAGTGCTTCCCGATGGGGAATTCGCGGTGACAGCCGACTTCTTCGGCATCGAAGGGTTCGTAGGCACGCCCGTTTTTCATCATGCCGTCGGCGTGGATGCCGCTTTCGTGCGCAAAGAGACGTTCGCCGACGATCGGCGCGTTGGGCGCAACGGTCATGCCCGCCGCTTCCGCCACGATCGTGATCAGCGAACGCATCTGCATCGCATCGATGCTGCGCGCCTCGCCGTAAAGATGTTTGAGCGCCATCGAAATCTGTTCGAACGAGGCGTTTCCGGCGCGTTCGCCCAGCCCGATGACGGTCGTGTTGACGCTGACGGCGCCGGCATCGAGCCCGCTGAGCGCATTGGCATTGGCCAGACCGAAATCGTTGTGTGTATGCATTTCGATCGGAAGGAGATTGAGGGACGCCAATGCCTTGATGGTCTCATAGGTCCGTGACGGTGTCAGGATACCGACGGTGTCGCAGTAGCGGAAACGGTCCGCACCGAGTTCGTGCCCCAGCCACATCACGTCAGCGATGAACTTTGTGGTGCCGCGCGAGCTGTCCTCGGCGCCGATACAGACATAGAGTCCTTCGCGTTTCGCGGCAAGGATCACCTTTTCAAGCTGCGAAAGCATCCGCTCACGATCGCCGCCGAACTTGACGTCGATCAGAATGTCCGAAACGGGGATAGAGAGGTCAACGGCACGGACACCGCACTCCAGTGACGCATCGAGATCGCGCATCGTCGCGCGGTTCCAGGTCATCATGCGTGCGTCCAGCCCGAGGGCCAGCAGCTCCTTGATGTCTTCTTGCTCGCACGTCCCCATGGCGGGGATGCCGATCTCGAGTTCGTCCGCGCCGCACGCATCCAGCGCCCGGGCGATCGAGAGTTTTTCTGCGGTGTTGAACGCGACGTAGGGAGCCTGCTCCCCGTCACGCAAAGTCGTGTCGTTGATAATGGCCATATATTTCCTTATCGGGAACATGAAACCTTAATTGGCTTCAAGTTCCTCCGGAAGATTAAAGTATTTGCGCGTCGCCTTGAGCACGGAGGCTTCGATCGGCTGGAACGCATAGCTCTGATCCGCAATCAGACCCGCTTTGGAGAGGTCGTCCTGCGGACATCCGCCGATCTTCGCGGTGAGGATCAGCTTACAGTCTTTGAGTTTCTCCAGGATCGGATCGATCGGATTCCCGCCGTCCGGACCGGCACAGTATTCGTAATCCAGTTTGCGGTGGTGGATAAACCGGATCCCGCGGTCACCCGCTTCGTAGACGAGGAACTCCTTGACCGAACCGAAGTGCTGGTTGATCATCCCCTCGCCTGCCGTCGTGACGGCGACGAGGATCGTCTGTCCGTCGGAGCTGAGGTCCTCTTTCTCTTTTCGGACACGCTCGTTCGCCTGGTCGAGGAAGAAGCGGAACTCTTCGATCTTCGCCTGGGCATCCTGGCGCCCTTCGAGGTTATAGTGGTCTTCGAGCGAATCGAAACTCATCTCGGCGAAACGGTCTTTCGTGAATTCCGCACCGCGGTCCTCGCCGATCAGCCCGACGGCATCCGCGCGGCACTGGCGGCAGTGCTGCATCAGTTTCATATCCATTCCGCACGCTTCCTGGACCTCCATCTGCTGCTGGTCGGTTGCGGACGGTACGCCGTCGAGTCCGAACTTCGTCCCGAACTCCGGCTCGGAGATGATCGGCATGATGTTGTGCAGGAACACGCCGATTTCCTTCAGCTTTTTCGAAACTTCCGGCAGGTGCTTGTCGTTGATCCCCGGGATCAGGACGGAGTTGGCCTTGATCAGGATGCCGTGCTCGACACACTTTTTCATCCCTTCGAGCTGACGCTCGAGCAGGATCTGTGCGGCTTCTTTACCGTAGTAGCGTTTATTGTTATAGAAGATCCACGGATAGATCTGCGAACCGATCTCGCCGGTCGTATCGACGCTGTTGATCGTAACGGTGATATGGTCGATGTCGTACTTGACCATCTCGTCGACGAATGCCGGCAGCTCCAGACCGTTGGTCGAGAGACAGAGTTTGAGGTCGGGCGCTTTTTCCCGTACCATTCTAAACGTATCAAACGTACGGTCAGGGTTGGCCAGGGCATCGCCGGGACCGGCAATCCCAAGAACGCTCATGCGCTGGACCTCGCCGCCGACGAACATCACTTTTTTCACCGATTCTTCCGGTGTCAGACGTTCGCTGGTCACGCCCGGGCGGCTTTCGTTGCTGCAGTCGTATTTGCGGTTACAGTAGTTGCACTGGATATTACACGCCGGAGCAACGGCCACGTGGATACGGGCATAATGGTGGTGTGCACCTTCGGAATAGCAGGGGTGATTGTGGATCTTGTCCTGGATGTCGTCCGGCAGCATCGCTTCGGCCGGGTTGCTTGAACTACAGCTCATTTTAGCTCCTTTTCATTTCTATTGAACGCCGAATGAGCAAAAGCCCATTCGCCTACGCTTGCCGTTATGGCACTAAAGCTTGCCTCATACGAGGCAGAAAACTTATTAGCATCTACTTGTGATGTAGATTTCTGGAACGGAATGTAATGACCTCGCATCATGTAGCTACAATCATATTCTGTCCACATTGTTGCATGCACTATTCCAGACAGATCCCCCCCGTTTGACCTACCATCTTTGACAATCCCGACATTTTTGTTCCGGATCAGAGCTTCCGAGGCACCAATACACCTCCGGCATAGGTGTTTCAACCATTAATATATGAAGTCGGCACTTCCGATCCCGACGGCCCCTCTACTGGAACGCTTATTGCATTCTTTTCGGCAAGAACGCCTATTTTCGGGCCGTAGAAGGAATAACCGATGAAGATCGCCGTCCCCTTTAGTCAGGAACTCGAACTGTATCGCCGCAACCCTTCGACCGCTCCGAAGTTCGGCATCTATGAAATCGTTACGGAAAAGAGGCGGATTGCCATTTCGCTGCTCGTGATCGAAAGGAACCCGTGGTGTTCGGGGAGCTGCGATGTATTTGATGCAGAGTCTGCAAACTGCGCCTGCGATGAAGCGCGCCAGAAGGACATCCGGCATATTACGGAGCATTATGCGCTGGTCGAAGTACTAAAAGGATGCAGCTATCTGCTCGCGGACCACTTTTGCGAAAACACGAGACGAGCCCTCAACAACGGGGGAATCCGGGTCTTTAAATACCCTTCCGTCATCCGGACGGCGGAAAACGCCATCAAAAATTTCATCATAGGAGCTTCGCTTGCAAATACAGTTGAATACGTCCACTATGCGTCTTGAGGACCTGCCCCTGGACATCGGTTACGCTTCGGAGAAAGTGACGCTGACAACCAAAAACGGCCAAACCGAGACCATCGGTGGCCATAACGGAAAAACGCAGCTGATCGTGACCGCACCGTTTATCGACGATTCCTTTCTCGCCGAGCTGGAAGCCCTGGTAACGTCTCTTCCCGTCAGCGATGACGTGACGGCGTCGCTCATCGTGGCAGGAGATGCGCACAGCGACCCGTTTCTGGGAC